>CAMQVF010000004.1 GCA_947038115.1 uncultured Spirochaetia bacterium | reverse complement strand
GGATCTAACATCTTCGAAAAATCTAATTGGAAAGCAACACTCGATAAAGAAGGTGGAAAAAAAGAAGCGTCTAAACTTAATTTTGTAATACCCATAGGAATACCAATAATTGTCGTTGCTAATATACCAACTAGTAAAGCACCTTTAAATTTTAAAACTAATAGCACCGAAGTAATTATAATACCCACAAGCGCTAATAATGCTGATCCAGAAAAAACTTCTCCAAGACCAAGCAATGTTGCTTCATTATTAACTATAATACCAGATGACTGAAGTCCTATAAATGCGATAAACAACCCTATACCAACCGATATCGCACGTTTCACCGTCATAGGTATGCTATTAACTATAGCCTCACGAATATTAAATATTGTAAGTATAAGAAATATTATTCCTTCTAAAAACACTGCGGTTAAAGCTGTTTGCCAACTATATCCCATACCTAATACAACAGTAAATGCAAAAAATGCATTAAGCCCCATTCCCGGTGCCAATGCAAATGGTAAATTAGCGACTAATGCCATAACCAATGTTGCTATTGCCGATGATAATGCCGTTGCCGTGAAAACTCCGCCAGCATCCATTCCTGTTGCTGATAGGATTCCTGGGTTTACCGCCAAAATATAAGCCATTGTCATAAATGTTGTAGTACCTGCTACAATCTCTGTTCTAACAGTGGTTTTATTTTCTTTCAACTTGAAAAATTTGTCCATAAAAAGACTCCATATATTATAACTATTAATAGAAAAGCACAATATATAATAAGTAAAATTTTAAGTCAATAGAAATTAGCAAAGAAAACTATTTTAACTAATTAACTTATAAAGCAATATCTAACTTTTCATCTATACTAGTTTTTATAATATTCACATCATTATTATATGAAGAACTTGAGCTGTCATATAATGCCTTAGTTACCACTTCTTTTTTATCTAAATATTTTATTTCTAATGCTAAAATATATATCTTAGTTTTATTTTCTCCAGCTTTCGATTTATAAGTATTTTGTTTAATTTCGCCTGTAATAAAAACATGAGTACCCTTATGCATATTTAATGCCGCATTTTCAGCCAATCGTCCCCAAGAGACAAAGTCGAAAAAAGAAACTTCATTATTCACTTGATTATTTGAGTAGTAATATCTATTATTAGCCACAGAAAATTTACAAATCGATGAGCCTGTTTTTATTTTACTACATTCAGGATCTCTGACTACCCTACCCTCAATAATAACTATATTTATATTTCCAGACATATGATACACCTCCTAATAATTTATTATAGTATTAGTTAAACAAAAAGAAATACAAAATAAGCTTAAGTTAAAATAAAAAGGCATGCAGTTGTTATAACCACATGCCCTATATATTTTTTTTATATATTAAATTTATTTCTTTTTTCTTAAAGCAATACTAAGAAAGAAGGCGAATCCTCCCCAAGAAATTACCAAACTTAAAAGCATAAATATAAATGAACCTGATGACATATAATCCCCCCTATTTAGTTATTACTTTTTTTACCTGTATTCGCTAAAACTAAAGCTATGACCAATCCTAAAATAGGCACAGACCAACCGAAAACTAATTGAGCTATTCCAGGATACCCAGAATAGTAAGGCTTAGTTAAGTCTGTCTTAAACTTAAGAACTGACATTATAAGAAGCATAGCAGGAGTTAAGTATTTTAAACATATATCCCACCAAATACCAATTTTAAAATCACTTAAAGAATTAGCATGTTCTTTGAATTCTGGTAATCTTTTTAATATCCAACCGATTAATACTATTTCAATTAATCCCGCTAAAACAATATTATACTCATTTACATAATGGTCAACCAAGTCTAATATATGTAGACCTGCACCTGTAGAGAATAATACAGCAGTTGCAGTTGTTAAACAACATACAATAGTTACTGCCTTTTTTCTTGACATATTCAGTCTGTCTCCAACTGCCGCAACAATTACTTCTGTTATAGAAATAATAGAAGTGAAACCAGCAAAAGCTAGAACCAAAAAGAATAATGCACCGAATAATCCACGAAAACCCGGTAATGCACTAATAGCCTCAGGAAAAACAATAAATGCTAAACCAACTCCAGCAGTTGAAACTTCAGCAACTTCTTTACCTTGAGTATGTGCCATATAACCTAATATACTAAATACACAAATACCCGCTAATAAGCTAAATCCACAGTCTGCAAAAGATGCCATAAAAGCATTATTATTTATATCAGACTTTTCAGGCAAATAACTTGAATATGTTAACATAATAGCAAAAGCTATAGATAGACTAAAAAATACTTGCCCATAAGCAGCAATCCAAACATTAGGATCTGTCATTTTAGAAAAATCTGGTTTAAACATATAACCGATACCCTCTAAAGATCCTGGTAAACTAAGTCCACGGAATAAAATAACAAGAATCATAATAAAAAGAAGAGGCATAAAAAACTTATTAGCCTTTTCAATTCCACCTTTAACTCCACCAAGTAGGACTAAATAAACAACAATCCATACAATCGCTAGTGGAATAAATGAAGCCATTATAATTCCACCTAACTGAAATGGGCCTTCTGATAGTTGAAGAAAATCTTTAAAAAAGTAAGCCGATGTATCACTACCCCAAGCTAAACCTTGAACTGATGATAATGCATACTTTAACGACCATCCTATTATAGCTCCATAATAAATAGTAATACAAAAACATGTAAATACTTGAAACCATCCTAGCCATTCCCATTTAGAATTTATAGCTCTAAATGATAACGGAGCACTTTTTCTCATTTTATGACCTATAGAAAACTCGAGAATCATTATAGGTATTCCCGCTGTTATCATAGCAATTAAATATGCCATCATAAATGCACCGCCGCCATTTGAAGCGACCATATAAGGAAAACGCCATATGTTACCCAAACCAACTGCAGAGCCTATAGCAGCTAATATAAAGCCTGATCGGCTTCCCCACTCTCCTCTATTATCCATTTTTTCTCTCCTTTAATATTATTCACTCTTTTAAGTATAAAATAAAATACTTGATATAGCAATATTTATATAACTTTTTTTTAAAATAACTTTAAAATTGTTAGATTTACTCAATAAAAATAATAAAATACAACATTATGTGATGACACAATTACTAACTAGTACATTTTAATCTATTGACAATTAATAATACTGTGTTAATATCTATCAAAATGAAATAAATATTATGTTTTAAAACAAACAGGGGTTATTATGATTAGTAGAACGCACATTATGAGATTACTTAAGTATAAAAATGCACTTAAAAGGATGAAAAGTTTCGGTTTTATAAAAGCTTACTCCAATAATTTAGGTGATGCTATAGGTATTACATCAGTTCAAGTAAGAAAAGATTTTTCTTTATTCAGTATTTCAGGAAGCAAGAAAGGTGGGTATAACATAGATGATTTGCTTGAGCAGATTAATAAAATTTTAGGTAAACAAGTTTCTCACAAAGTAATACTAGTCGGCTATGGAAAAATTGGTAAAGCTTTAGTTAATTATAGAGGCTTTAAAAGTGAATCTATCGATATCGTTGCAGCTTTTGATCATAATGCAGATAAAATAAATAGAGAAGCCCAAACACCTGTTTTACCTATTGAAGAAATAAAAGACTATATTATCGATAATAAAATAGAAATAGCAATATTGACTGTTCCAGATTTAGAAGCACAAAGAATGTTTGATGTAATTTGTAATGCTGGAATTATAGGAGTATTAAATTTTGCTCCAATAAAACCAAGTGAACGTCCAAATTGTATAATACATGATGTAAATATAGCAGCTGAAATAGAAGCTTTATTTTACTTTACTAATGATTTAAAAAAAGCTGATAATAAATAAAAAAAGGATAACTATTATTAGCTATCCTTTGAATTATTATTGTCTAAATATTAAACTTCTTTTAGTTAAAATATTTATAATATCAATACTTCCAGTTTCCATGGCATATGTAAGTGCTGTTTTCTGATGATTATCTTCTGTGTTAATAAAAGCTTCAGCATTTACTAAAGTCGATACAGCATTCATATTGCCACTTTGAGCTGCATGAATTAATGCAGTTTTTCCATCAACATCTTGTATATTAATATCTGCATTAAAATTTAATAATTTATCTATCACTCCAGTATTACCACCAATAGAAGCCCAAATTAATGCAGTTCTACCGTCTTTCATTTGAAAATTAATATCTGCCTTTGCTATTAACAAAGGTGAAATTAAATCATCTAAGCCATTAAATGCAGCAAGCGATAAAGGACTTATATTCGCATATGATTTATATATGCCTGACAAATTTACTTGAGCACCAGCTTCTAAAAGCATTGATGATATTCCAATATTTTTTTGACCTATAGCATAGAGTAGGGCAGTTGCTCCAAACTCATTTACATAGTCAATATCAACTCTATTTTTTAATAGAGTCTGAACAATATTATCATGATTATTATAAGCAGCAATCATTAAAGGTGTCATATCAGGATAAGGATTAAATGATGTAAAATTACCCTCAGCGTATATCCCAGATATATTAAAATCTGCACCAGCATCTAATAGCATCATCACTATAGATTCATATCCTCTTCCAGACGCTTGAAGTAGGGCAGTAGTGCCATTATTCACTTGGACATTGACATCAGCGTTCTTAGCAAGCAAATATGAAACAATATTAATATAACCAGCATCTGATGCATAAATTAATGCAGTTCTTCCACTAGCACTAGTAAGATTAATATTAACATTTTGAGAAAGTAAAAGTAATACTATATCTTCATGTCCTTCACGAGTCGCAAGCATTAATGCAGTATTTCCTTGATGATCAGCCAAATTTAATATTTCTCTTGAATTTCTATCTAAAAGAATACGTTTTGTTCCCTCTAAGTTGCCAACTTCTGAATAACTTAAAAGTTCATCAAGCATTCCTGTATTAACACTATTAGGATAATATTCTTGAGCAGATAAAGCGTAGAGTGCCAAAATCATTAATAAGAATACTTTTAAAAAGCTCATTTCTATCTCCAGTTTGTAAAATACTTGTCAATTATATTTTTCGGAATATAGAGGCTTAATTTTTAAGTTCTGGCATAGAAAAAATCTAATTAGATGAAATTTCAATCATTTTGTCACTAAATATCTCTATTGCGTTAATAAGGTATTGAGAAGTAGGGCTTATATCTTTATGATTGAAAATAATTATATTTTTATTGCTAACAACATTCATAGCTTTATATATTGGATGATTGTAAAAAAAATCTTTTATTTTGTCATCTGAAATATTATATTCACTAGTTATCAGATAGTCAATATCTGCCTTAAGTAAAATTTCATAGGGAATTTCTTTGTCTCCAGTAAAACCGAGCTCTGAAGCCACATTTATAATATTTGCATAATTACAAATTTCCTCAAATGATGTTCCTGATCCACGAACATATCCATTCATAGATAAAAATAATACTCTGGGCTTGTTTTGCATTTTAGAGGCATTATCTTTTACTTTGTTTAATCGAGTATCTATATCGCTTAATATAGCGAGTCCTTCTGTTTTTTTATCTAAAATTAAAGATATCTCATAAATAGATTTTTTTAATTTTTTAATATTATCTAAAGTCTCGATATCGTATATATTAACACCCGAAAGCTTTAATGCATTTTTTGTATCTTGATTAAGATATGATGCTATAAATATTAAGTCAGGGTTTAACGATAAAATACTTTCAACATCGCTACCAACAATATGCGTATTCTTTTCGATTTTGTTATAAACATGGCTAAAGTATTTATTTGTCGCTAAATAAGAAACAGCAAAAACTTCATTTGGTTTATATAATTCGAAAAGTATTTCATCTGTTGATAAAGTCATTGATACCAATCTGATAGGCTTCGATTTTATTGTTATCTCTCCAGAGGGGGTAGTTAATGTTAATGGATATTCTGCTTGTTCGGTAGAAAAATCGTATTCACTATTTACTGCTTCTTTTTCACATGATAAAATAATAACAAGTAAAGATATTATTATAAAAATTCGCATCAACAACCTCTGCTTGAAATAATTTATTAATTTATACTTTACAAATGATATAGAAAAATGATTTATAAGTCAATAAGTTGTCTAAAAATTGTTATATATCTTGAAATTGTTAATAACCTGTTGATACTTACAATAAGTTATTACGATTATCAACAAAAATTCAATTAATGAATTTTTATAAATTTTGAAAATGAATTTATAAAATGAGATAAATATTTAATCGTATATATAGAGAAATATTATCAACATAGTTTTTATATAAAATTCGAATCTCTTCATATATAAGAAATCTATTAACTTATAAACACCTTAATAATAATAATAAATATTTATATATATATAATTCATTAAGATTTAGAAAATCTGTGAAGTAAAATTGATATAATTAAAGATGTTGATAACTTGTTGATACTGTTAATAAACTAAATCTAAAATCATATATTAGAATTCATTTATTGATTACTGCTATTAATGAATTCAATTAATGAATTTATAAATAGAATATTTGATGTAATTTCTAAATATGATATAATAATTATACTATGGAAGATAAGACAAAAGACGAATTAAATTCTTGTATGATCTCTCAATTAATATATGAAATAAAAACTAGCAGTATATTAATAAAAGAAAGCACTCAAGATAAAATTATACAAAATCAAATTTTTATGATTGATACAATATTAAATAGTCTATCAGACGTTTTATACATAAATAATGAATCATCAAAATTAATTAAGAGCAATCAAAATATTTTTCCTATACTAGATAATATCATATCTCAATTTAAACCTTTATTTTTAACTAAACGATTAAAATTTTATGTACAAAATGAGGAAGATAATTTTAATATATGTATCGATAGAAATAAAATTATAAACAGTATTAGTAGTATTTTTTTACATATTTATAAATATAGTAAGCTTGGAAGTAGCATAAATATAAAATATGATATTATTGATTATCAAGAAGATTTGAATATTTTTTTCAATAAAAAGTCATTAGATGATAAATTTATCGAGATTAGTATTAGCTTTGATGGAATAACAATACCAAATACAATTAAAGAGTCGATGCTAAAAAAAAGTATTATATCATATAGAAAAACTTATACTAATAATATATATTTATACACGGCAGTTTCTATTATAAAAAAACATAAAGGAAAATTTTGGTATAAGCATAAAGATAATAATCATAACATTATCATATTATTGCCTTTATCAAACTAAAGATATGACAATATTCTTAAATTATATATTTTTATTTCTTTATATCATATCATATTCTATTGGTATTTCGAGTTTTATATTTACTTTATTATATTATAATTTAGAAAGAGTAATGTGGCTAAAATACTATCTAATATTTTTATCGATGTTTTCAATATTATTTTTTATTAAGACATTAAAATTATATACATATATTACATTACCTGACTTTTTATACTCGGGGCTATTTGAGAGCCTAGTATTATTTTCTATAATATTTGTAATCTCTTTTATGATATATATTATTCCAGCTTTTTTATATAATTTCTTAAAAATTAAGTGGAGTACAAAATTAAGTGTAATATTTCTATCTCTTTCTATTTTTTACTTTTTAATAGGTATTCTTGCCATTTTAGTTACAAATAAGCTATATATATTATCAGTAGTGCTGTTTTATAGCATAATGGTGTATTTATTTATAGTTGGAATTAAAAATTATAAAAATATAGCAGAAGCATCAGCCAAGTTTATTTTAAAAATTCTTAGTTTTATTTCTTTTATAACTCTAGTCCTAGCTCTAACACAGTTTTTTAAGTCTTCAAGTATAGATATTTATGATAATTTTAATATTATAGATATAATATTTTTACTTTCGTATTTATGGTTTAATATAGTAATGCTTAGTTATTTCTTTTGGTATTTTTTAAATATAATATCAAAGAAGAATATTGCTGTAAGTATGAAGTCTGGTGAAAATAATTATATTGAAGTTCTTACGAAAAGAGAAAAAGAAATAACTAACTATTTACTTGAAGGAAAAAGTAATAAAGAAGTATCGATAATACTTCATATATCTTTAAATACAGTAAACAATCATGTTTCAAAAATATATGAAAAGATAAACGTCAAAAATAGAGTAGAGTTTGTGAATAAGTTTATAAAGTAAAGTTTATTTTAATCTTCTGTACTAAAAATACCATCAGTCATTGAACTAGCAATAGACATAATAGCTTCTTCTTTTAATGAAGCATCTTGCATATACATTCTAAGCTTTTCACGGCCTTCAGCCACTTTATCAGCCCTTATTTCTGGAGATTGTCGAGTGATATTTAATAAATACTCATTCTGAGAAGCTATTTTAGCCTCATTAGAAATATCTACTCTATCAGCAACAGCACCATTAGCACTGTAAGCTTTTTTAATATTACTGTTCGGTTGTATACCATTAGAACCGCTAATTTTATCTATTGTCATTGTCTACTCCTCTCAGAGTTAATTTTCGGATTATTTTCATCATACTTTATATTTTTTTTGTTCCCTATTGTCTATTAAAACACAAAATTCACCTTTTATAATTATACTCTTATTAATAAGAAAATCAAGTACATTTATAGCCTTATCTCTAACTATTTGCTCAAACTGTTTTGTAAGTTCACGTCCAAGAACAATTGGAGTTTCTTCACCAAATATATCATTAATATCTTTAATACAAGCTTCTATTCTATGAACAGATTCATATATAATAGCTACTTTTTTTTCGTTTTCATGTATATTTTTTAATTGATTTTTTCGTGTTCCACCTTTGTTAGATAAAAAACCAAAAAATGCAAAATTATTACAAGGTAAACCAGAAGCTTGAAGTAGGGTAGTGAATGCTGTAACACCGGGTATTGGAACAACACTTATATTTCTTTTTAAAGCTTCAGCAACAAGACTAACACCGGGATCACTAATACAAGGAGTTCCCGCATCGCTTATCAAAGCAGCCGACATTCCATTTTCTATTTTTGATAGGCAGGTATTAACCCGAACATCTGAAGAATGACTGTGATATGCTATCATTTCTTTTTTTATATTATAATGATTTAACAATTTTACAGAAACCCTTGTATCTTCAGCCATTATAAAATCAACATCATTTAATACTTGTATTGCTCTAAACGTAATGTCTTCTAAATTACCAATCGGAGTTGAAACTATATATATAGTATTTTTTAATACTTCCATTTTTTTACCTAATTTTAAATATTATGTTTACATACTAATATATTTTAATAAAATGTCAATAACTTATGAATCATTTAGGTATTCTTACTTATAAGGTATTTTTTTATGAAAAGGGATAAAAAAAAATTGACTTTATTATTTATTATATTATATTGTATGGAAAGAAAATAAAATGGAGATATAGTTTATGAAAAAATTTATGTTTTTAAGCCTTGTGTTAGCTGTTTTTGCCATTTCATGTGGAGTAGACGAACCGGGTGTTGATACAACAAGACCTGACGTTGTAATTCCAGAAATTGGTGGAGATAATGCAGAGATTACTACAGCATTGAATGTATTTTACAAAAAGAACAATAACGAACTTGCAGATCAATGGGCAGGCGATAAGTCAGACTTAGTTGTTGAGCCTTCTCAGTTTCACAACAAAATTCTTTTGGGTGTTGTTGGTAATAACCAAGATAGTGATCCTAGTGTACAAGATACTTTTATAGCTTTATTTATTGGAGCAGATAACAATATTGGTTATGCTACTTCTGGTGATGCTAAAGACGCTATCACTAAAGCAGTAGCCAAAAAAGATAGTTTTTTAACAAGTTGGGATCCACGTAAAGCTATTTATAAAGATGCTAATAGAGCAAAAATAGCTTGGCTTTCACGTGTTGCTGGACCGAATGGTCCTAATGGATCTTTTTCTCCTATAGAGGTATTTGACAATGGTGAGTTAGGAGTTAATAAAGAGCTTTCAGGTGGTAAATTAGCCTCAAAAGCTGTTTATGCAATTATCCCGTTTGTAACAGGTGTAGATGGAACTACTGCTACTCCAAGACCAGGTCAAGCAGCGATTATTGGTAGATCTACTATAACATCTTTTGTTTATGAGGGAGTTACAGCTGCTGGTGATGCTGATGCTACAGGAAACCCAGCAGGCGGAGTGTCTGGACAAAGAAGAGCTTGGGCTTGGGTAGGAAACGGCGCTGTACAAGGTACAGAGTATGATGCGAGATATCACTTTGTAGTAATATCTACAGAAGGAACACTATTTGGTTATGCTCCTTCTGGTGCCGGTCAGTCAAAGACAGCATTCCCATTCACTGGATCTGGAGCGCCTCAAATTATTTTATCTGATGCTTCTGCAGATAAAACTATTAATAATACTAGTCCTTTAGGTAAACAAATTATTTTTAGACAATCAGAGGGTCATGATATAAATAATGCTAATACACGTATAATTATGCTTACAACAGTTGTTGCTGATGCTGCTTATATTAATAAGACTGATGCTGAAGTTGGCGAAGCTAAAACAAAGCAAAAAGTTGTTCTTTTAGAGTTCCCAGCATTTTCAGCTTTAGACGCTATTTATGATGGATATGGTAATGCTACTGATTTCCCAGGATACAAAAATGTATTTGGTACAGCAACTGAAGCTGCTCCTCCTGCTATTAGTCCGGATTTTGGAAAAGGTGATGTTAATGGAGTTAGTTTAGTAAATCCTACTTACGAGACAATGAAAGTTCCTTTCTTGCTTCTTGATACTGAAGTAAAATAATAGTATTAAAGTAATTAGTTTTAAATTTGAAGAAGCTCAAGTCTCTTAATCGAGATTTGGGCTTCTTTTTTGTTGACTATATATAAAAGATATTCCGATATAATTAGCAATATAAGTTTAGTTTTATATAATAAATGATAAATAAAATTTGACTTTATGGTTTAATATATTATATTTAATGTATAGAAGGAAATAAAAAAAAGGGGATATATTTTATGAAAAAATTTATGTTTTTAAGCCTTGTGTTAGCTGTTTTTGCCATTTCATGTGGAGGAGACGAACCTGGTATTCAGGATGCTAGACCTGACGTTACAGTTCCAGAAATTGGTGGAACGGATGCGGAGATTACGACAGCATTGAGTGGATTTTACAAAAAGAGCGATAGCGAACTTGCAGCTCAGTGGGCAGATTCAAAATTAGTTGTTGATCTTGCTGATTTTCACAATAAAGTTCTTTTAGGTGCTGTTGGTAATAACGAAAATAGTACTCCGAGTGAGCAAGGTACTTTTATAGCTTTATTTATTGGTAAAGATAATAATATTGGTTATGCTTCTTCAGAGCTAGGTGCTCAAGCAGCTATCAATGAAGCTATAGCAAAAGAAGGTAAGCGTTTTAAGAATTGGGATCCACGTAAAGTTATTTACAAAGATGCTGGTTCTGATGGAGAAGAAAGAGTAAAAATTTCTTGGCTTGGACGTTTAGCTAAATCACCAAAAGCTGTAGGTGGCGTAAACCAGGCGGGTGCATTTGAAGCTGTAACTGACTATAATGGTGGAAATTTGGGTGCAAATCCTCAAATTGGAGATATATCATTATCAGCTAAGTTCTTTACTATTGGATATACTGAAAAAAGTGCTGAGGCTTCAGGTGTGCCAGCAAGAGGCGGATCTTTTAATTTTGCAGGTAATGCTACTGAAGTTTTTACTTATGAAGGAATAAATGCGGGAGCAGAGTCTCTTGGTAACCCTTTAGGTGGAAAATCACCACAGAGAAGAGCTTGGGCATGGATAAGTTTAGGTTCACTAAGCTACGAGAGCGAATATGATGCTATATACTCATTTAGAGTAGCACTTAATAAGCATATATTATTTGGTTATGCTCCTTCTGATAAAGGACAGTCAGGTACAGCATTTCCAACTGCTGGAGCTTCAGCAACTCCAAATTATAGTTTGGTTTTAGCTGATGGAGACGGAGTAACTACAGCAACTTCTGTTTTGAATAACTCTTCACCTTTAGGTAAGCAAGTTATTTTCAGAGGAGATACTACTATGCTTATAACTGTTGTTGCTGATTCTATTCATAAACATAACAATATGGCTACAGTTGGAACTGGAGACACAAAGAAAGATCAAGCGGTTGTTCTTTTAGAATTCCCAGCATCTTCAGGTTTAGACGCGATATTTGACGGATATGCTAATAGTGTTGATTTCCCAGGATACAAAAATGTATTTGGTACAGCAAATGAAGCTAATCCTCCTACTATTAGTACGGATTTTGGAGCTGATAATGTAAATGGACCTAGTTTGAAAAATGCTGATTATGCGACAATGAAAGTTCCTTTCTTACTTCTTGATACTGTGCCTGTTGAATAGTATTGAAGTAATTAGATATTAGTTAGTTTTGATTTGAAAAAAGCTCAAGTCTCTTAACCGAGATTTGGGCTTTTTATTTTTAAATTGTTTCATGTGAAACATTTAATAATGGTGTTGTAAAAAAAGTTATTTGTTATAAAATATAGTTAATGAAAAATATTATTAGAAAAGAAAGAGACGCAATATTTTCAACTGTTTTCTCTTTTATATGTCATATATTTATACTTTTATTTGTATTAATCCAGTCAGATGTTTTATCTGCATTTTTTGACAATAAAATTATAGCCAAACAAGAAATAAAGCCTGATGATTATATTTTTCTAGTTGAGACTCCTGACGTAGAAGAAGAAATAATAGAAGATCAAGAAAGTATATTTGCTTCTGATAAAAACGTAATACAAAAAGGTTTAGAGAATGTAAAGCCTGATATTTTTATTACAGAAGATTCTACATATTCACTTAACTCTCTTTTTGAAAGTTTTTCTAAAAGCAGAGAAGATAATAATCAAACAGAAATCGAAACATATGAACCAAGCGAAACTAGCACTCCACAAAGACCTGAAAATAAAATACCAGCTACTTTTGATGAAGGTGCTGATAGGGCAGTGGTACTTTCTAGCGAGACTGGTGCTATTCAATTAGGGACAAAAGCGCAGGAATATTTTTGGTATTTTTATAGTTTAGTGAATGCTATTCGTTCGTCATGGATGAATACAATTCCTAATCAAGCGCATTTTTTGGGATTAATAAGAACTGATGAGGTTGAGGTTTTACTTTCTATAGATGAGGATGGGAATATAGCTTTTGAGAAGTTTTTACAAAAATCATCTAAAGAGCAAATATCTTTAGATTCTTCTGCTGAAAAAGCCATCGAATACTCTGGCAAGTTAAAGCCCCCACCAGCGGGACTTTGGAGAGATTATGCGGAGAATGGTAGAATATATATACCGTTTAGATTTATTTATCAGAATTTTCGAAGAGATTAATTTATTTCACATCATCTGTTATTACAACAGTTTCTTTGTTTTTTGTTGATTTAGTAATTTTTTCTACTCTAATTTTATTTACGATATTTCCACTTTTTCTTACAACGGTAAATTTATAATTTTTATAAACTATGCCTTCATTTCTTTTTGGAAGTCTTCCTAAATGTACAAATAAAAATCCTCCAACAGTGTCAGCGTCATCATCAGGGATTAAAGTATCTTTCATATGAGTATTGAATGCCTCTATTTTAAGCCTAGCATCCACTAGGAACGTTCCGTCATCAGTTTCCTTAATACTTGTATCATCTTCATCGAACTCGTCTTTAATGTCACCTACAATCTGTTCTAAGACATCTTCCATTGATATGATGCCACAAAATCCGCCGTATTCATCAACGACCATAGCTATCTGAACTTGCTTTTCTCTAAAGTTTCTTAGTAGTTCTAATAAAGATACAGAGATAGGTACGAAGTAGGGCTTATGCATGCAACGTTTTAATGAGAAGTTTTTTTCATCAACGTCAAGTAAATCTTTTACATGTAGCACACCAACGATGTCGTCAATATCTTCTTTGTATACAGGAATACGTGAGTTTCTTTCTTTGTTAAATATTTTTATAATTTTGTCATAAGGAGTGTCTAAAGCTATCATCACGACATCAACACGTGGTATTATTATTTCTCTTAAAGTTTTTGAATTTAACGCCATCGTATTTGTTATAATCTCTCTCTCTTCTTCTTTAAGACTAGTGAGATCGATAAAATTCGTCCGGTGAACATTTTTTGATTTTTTGCCAAATAGCTTTTTTATAGACATACTTTAATCCTCTAATTTTTTGTTTTTTATATATTTCATAACTTTTACGTAAAGTTCTCTCATCTTTTCTCTATTTGCTAGAAGCGATTTTTTTGTATATGTATGGTGTATTCCTTTTAGGTGTAAAATCGAATGTATTATTAATTTATAGATTTCTTTTTTTATTTTTTCAGTTTTATAACTTTCCAAAACCCAATCATAAGATATAATTATATCTGCTGTAAATGGGTTTTCATCGATAATAAATGTGAGTACATCAGTTGTTTTATCTTTATTTCTATATTCTTTATTTAGATTAAGTATTTCTTCATTACTAACAAATACTAAATTTATAACTCCAGATACTTCTGCCACAATGAGTGATTTTCTTAAAAAATATCTATAACGTTTAATATTAATTTCATGCTCTGTATTATTAATTGCTGCTATTTTGTTCATTTAGCTTTTAGTCTACCTTGTTTATCTATAATATCTGGATATTTAACTCTTTCATGGAAAGCAGTAATTACTTGTCTAAATGCTATTTTTTTAATAATCCCTATATCTTTAAGTGTGAGTCCGCTTTCACTTAGTTCGCCTTCGACAATTTTCTCATTCAATATACTTTCGATTAATAATTGGATTTCTTCTTTTTTAGGAGATTCCAAAGTTCGGCTAGCTGCTTCTATCGAATCGATTATCATTATAATTCCAGTTATTTTCGACTGTGGGCGAGGGCCTGGATATTGAAATAATGACTTGTCAGTGTCAGGATTTTCTCGAACTGCTAAATAATAAAAGTATCTAATAAAGCTTGTGCCATGATGTTCTAGTATTGCATTTATAAGTTCTTTAGGTAATTTATTTCTTTTAGCTATTTCAACACCAGATTTTACATGTGATTTTATTATTGCTGCTGATATGGTTGGTCTAAGTCCATTATGTCTATTTTCAAGCCTTGTTGTATTTTCTATAAAGAATGAAGGGTTTTCCATTTTACCAATATCATGATAATAACCACTTACGCAGGCTAGTTGAGAATTTTCGCCAATTTCTTTAGCAATAGTTTCAACTAGAGAACCCAAAGCTATTGAGTGATGATATGTACCCGGTGCTTTCCTTTGTAATTCTCTAAGTAATGGATTATTTAAATTTGCCAATTCTTGAAGCTTGAATACTGTGGCATAACCTAAGATATCTTCGTATAGAGGTAAAGAAATCATAACTATTAATGATTGTATAATACCAGCGAGTAATGACAAAATTAATGTATGATATGTTATTTCTATATTTCCTGATGATATGCCATTAATTATACTTGCGAGAACAAAAGCTAGTCCCATTAATAATCCAAGCCACATGATATCAGATCTATTTTTAATTTTCTTTTTAGCGAAGATAGATGCAGAAATAGATACTAAAATTAATGTAAATGTTTCTGATATAGAAGCCCCAACAATATTAGCCATAAGTAATGCTAATGATGTTGTTATAGCTATTGATATTTCTTTTTTTGTGCCGAGCATTACATTTATAATTGAGAACATCGGTATGAATGTATAAATGTATAATGGGAGATATAATCCATTAAAGAAATTAGACCATGTATTCATCACTAAATAGACAAGAAGTAGTATTGTTAAATATTCAAATATTACAATAGTATATTTTCTGGTGTCTTTATATAGATCTAATTTATTTAGAACCATAATAAACCCCATAAAAATAAATATAAATAATATAAAAATAGAATTACCTATAAATGTTACTATGCTATATTCACTTGAATCTTTGTATATTGTTCTTACTAAATTAACTTTTTCTTCTGTTAGTTTTTCACCAGTATTTAATACTATGTATCCCTTATTAAGAGTTGTATATACTGGCTCGACTGTAGAGATTCGGTATGCTATGAGTTCACTTGTTTCTAGCGAGTTATAAAAAATATTTTCTCTGACAAATAGATTAACGAAAGATGTCAACACTTGCAATTCATCTTCTTGTAATTCTTTATAGTTTTCTTTTGCTATATTGTAAATGTTTGTGCTTATATCTTTGAGAAATATTATTTCATCTTTTCCAGATCTATATTGTTCTTCTTTTAAATTTTCAATTCGATTTATAGAAATACCATTATTTTCCATCAACCTCAATGTTATTTTACTTACGCTATTTGTTGATAAAACCCCAGCACTATATATTTTATTTATTATTTCTATCGATTTAGATTCATAGTCAATTTTATAATCTGATTTAATAATTTCAGCTAATATGTTGCGATTCACAGGAATACTAAATTGATCTACAAATTGATAATGCATATTTTCTATACTAATATTATCATCTTTTGACATTCGTATAAATCGAAAAACATTTTCAATCTTCATTTTATCATTTTCAGATACCGAATCATACATATTAAAGATTGGAGATATTTGAGATATAGAATATTCTATTTTTTTTCTAGTCTCGAAAGAATTCTCATATTGAATATCTTTTGTGACGATGAAAGGTTCCATAACTATTTCACCGATTACAGGTATATCAACATTTTCTATATGATTTCCAAATATAATAAATAAAGTTATAATATAAGCTAGTAATGCTAAAATTAATTTATAAATTCTTTCTATATTCGGGCTTTTATTATTTGCATGTACTTTTTGTTTGAGTAATTTCATTGTCACCTTGAATCGAAAAAAATAGGTAACATAATTTATTATACTACCTGCCAAGAATTATAAAATATATATGAAAAAAATTCAATGTTTATTTATAAAATTAATGTCTTCTATTCCGATATTGTAAACATATTTTATTGCTAATTTTTGTTAGTTATTGTACAATTAGTACGTTTCGTAAACATATGGAGTTAGACTATGAAAAAAATTACATTATTATCTGTAATATTTGTTTTTGCTTTGTCGCAAGTTATAATGGCTGTACCGCCAATTAAATTTGATTTAACAGTATATCTAGGCTTGGCTAAATATGCTGGTATGGGAAATTCGGAAGTTGCAGTTGGGGAGACTCCTTTTGATGGAGAAGGTCCTTATAATATGAATTTGAGAGTAGACTCATTTTCTGGCGGATTTGCTTGGGATGTAATTTTTCTTACTTCTGAAAAAAAGTACTATGGTCATGGTGTATCACTTCTTGTTGATGTAGCCATGATGAACCAAGGCTTTGGCTCGGCAATAATGACTGATGAGCAGACAGGTGATTTTACATCTACTCCTGTTGATCCTGATGCTATTCCTGATCCTGATGCTCCAGCACCAAATCCTTATCAAACAGCACAGTTATTAAGTATAATAAATATTAAAATCGCCCCGATGTATAGATTTCATTTAACTAGAGATTTTAGTTTCGGTGTTGGTCCTGCTATTAATATTATAGGTAGTGCTGGCAATCCAAACTTTATTACATCTGATGCATATACTAATGAAGCAAAAGGTCTTAATAAATATTATATACAACCTCAATTTGCTAAGGTTCATTTATCTTTTCTTGCCGACATTCAATTTACTAAGTTTTTTGGAAATTTTGGCGTAACAGCATCGTTATACGGTGATGTGCTACTTCAGCCAATAGCATTTGGATTCGGAACTAGATTTGGTGTTAAATATAGATTTAATCCGTAAATAGATTGGAGATTATAATTTTTCTCCTATTAATAAATTATTAAATTTCCACTTGGCATACACTTCTACACTAGGGTTATTAATCGCATAAGTACTTGCTGATTTAGTAAGCTCGACAGGTATTAAGAGTATGCCTTTTTTTACGTCTACATCATTCATAAGTATGGTGAAGTCTCTTAATACTAATTCGCCAACAACTTCAGTATCCCATCTTCTAAACGAAATTAATGTTAACTCAGCTCTTCCAGTTTTCTGTTCATATGCTAAATAATTAATGCCATCACCCGAGTCTTCAGGATTTATTTTATCTGTAATTTCTTGATCAATAAAGTATTTTAGTTTATATCTTACAATACTTTGGCATATATTAGTAAAGTCAGTAAATGAAAGATTAAATATTTTCTCTATTTGATTTACTTTTTTTTCTTTTCTAATAACTGAATTTGGTTTAAGTTGAAATCCTTCTTCTTTTATTATTAATTTAATATCAAATGTAGGTTTAATAATGCAAAATTTCTTAACTTCTGATAGATTAGAACAAATAGAGCTTTCCCATGAGTCGATACTATAATCCCAAAATTCTCTGTCATTATCAGTAATTAGATTTTTCATATGTTCAACTTTTTCTCTTTGTGAGACTTTAAGTCGAATAGATTTTTCTAAAACTTTATATTCATGGTCAATTTTAGCCATCTTTTCTAAATACTCGAGTATACTTTTTATATCTATATCAAATAGTGATTTTATATCCTCAACTAATTTAAAATATTTTATTGAATTTTCAAGTTCACCAAGGAAATATGAATAAAAAGCTATGTCGATAATCATTTGGGGATCTTTACGAGAGGCAAGTACACTTTCTTTATAATCGATATATTGTTTAAGGAATACATCTTTCTTCGACATTTTATATAATATAAAAACATATGCTCTAGTTATGACGAGATTAACATCTATTTTTTTATTAGATAACAAATGTTCAGCATACATTTTTGATTGAACATATTCTTCTGCTATGATATAAAAACTTAATTGTAAGTGCTCAAGAGAGTCTTTAATTTTACTCTTTTTAGATGTATATTTATTAATATTTTCTATACAATCAGCGGCATTATGATATTCTTTCATTTGAGTATATATATAAACTAATGATCTCATAACTTCCATATCAGCATTATCTTCCATTAGGTATTCTAAGTATGGCTTTGCTAGTTTAGGATAACCTTCTTGTAATAGAATGAGACCCATTTTTTTTATGTATTCTTTATTTTCTGGATCATTATTATATAGCATTATAAAAAATCGAAATGCATTTTCTTTATCCATAATTTTATTACTTAACTCTTCAAGTTTTTGCAATATTTCTAGACCCATAACTTCTTCATAGCCAATTTTTGAGCCTAATAATATTTTATTTTCAGTAATATAATCAAAACCACTGCTAGAGTTTTGAGCTGAACGAAGATGCATTAAATTTAAATACTCATTAATAGCATCTTTGTTTCTTCCAAGTCTTTCAAGTAAGACAGCCAACCTATATCTGATTTTGTTGTTGTTTGGATTTTTAACTAATTCTTGAATATATATTCTTACAACTTTATTTGTTTTCTCGTTCGCCTCGAGATGTTCTATATTATCTGTTGCTTTCTTCTTTTTCTTAAATAATTTAATTATAAGATAACTAGATACTAAAGAAGCGAATAAAACTAATACTATTATAAAAGTTACTGATTCCATATAGATTCTTCCATTTTCTTTATAGTATCGGCGGAAAACATTTTATCTATATAATTTATTAATATATATAAAATATTGTTGATATAATTTTTCATATCAAGTATCATATACACATAAAATAATGGAGACTATTTTTGAGAATATTACTCGCAATATCAAGTTCTATTTCAGCATATAAATCACCCGAGCTTGTAAGGCTCTTAAAAAAAAATGGTCATAGTGTTATTTGCATAGCCACAGAAAATGCTTTAAAATTAGTGTCTAAAAAAGCACTTGAAACTGTCAGTGAAAATATTGTTATAACAGATATGTGGGATAGTGTTAATCCGCTTGAACATATAAATATAAATAAAGAAACTGATATATTATTAATAGCACCAGCGACATTCAATGTAATAGGAAAAATAGCTAATGGTATTGCCGACTCTAACTTTCTAAGTGTGGCTGCAGCATATACAGGCAGAAAAATTATAGCTCCTGCAATGAATCCTCAAATGTGGCTTAATCCAGTATTACAAAAAAATCTTAATTATCTAGCTACAGAATTGAATTATCAAATTATTAATCCAGAATGTGGCGAGGTTGCTTGCGGAGATAAAGGCGTTGGTAGATTGGCTTCTATTGAAGAAATTGTTTCACGTGTAAATCATGGAAATAAACTTAGTAATATTAAATTTGCTGTAACTTCTGGAGCGACTAAAGAATGGATTGATCCTATCAGATATATAACTAATAATTCAAGTGGCAAGATGGGGCATGCTATTTATGAAGAAATTATAAACAATGGTGGAAACTGCGTATATATAGAAGGTAATGTAGAAAAAAATCTTAGCAATTATAATAGTATTAATACAAAAAAAATAAAAGTAGAAACGACTGATGATTTGAAAAATGCAGTTCATGAGGCTGCTAGTGAGGTTGATATATTAATTATGGCGGCAGCTCCATTAGACTTTAAGCCGACTACAATATCGAATAAAAAAATAAAAAAACAAGATATCAACTCTATTGATTTAGAAAACACAAGTGATATACTAAAAAGTGTGGCTGATGTTAATTATAAAAACTTGATAGTTGTTGCTTTTGCTGCTGAAACTGCGGACTCAGATGCGGAGCTTGAAAAACTCGCTATTGAGAAAATGAATAGAAAAAAAGCTGATATGATAGTTGGTAATATAATAAGCGATGCGATTGGTATGTCTACAAATAAAATTACAATATTTTTTAAAGATGAAATTAAAAAAGAATATCCAGTAATGAGTAAAAGCGATTGTGCTAAAAACATTATAGATGAAGCATTGCGTATTTTTAGTAATAAAAAGAATTAAGAAGGTGAGCTATGGATTATCTTTATGATATAAAAAATATTAGCAAAGTATATGGAGAGGGCACTGGCACTACTGTTGCTATAAATTCTATGGATTTGCAAATAGAGAGTGGAAAATTTGTAACAATTTTAGGCCCAAGTGGATCGGGTAAAAGTACACTTCTTAATATTATTGGTGGACTTGATACGCCGACTAGTGGGGATGTTTTATTTTTAGGTGAGAATATTTCAGAATATAAACCAAGAATGCTTGCTAAGTTTAGAAGAGAACATATTGGTTTTGTATTTCAAAATTATAATTTATTACCAAACCTTACAGCATTAGAAAATGTAGAGTTTTCAACAGAGATAAGAGGACTTACAAAAGAAAATGCAAAGGATGCATTGGAGCTATTAAATTTAGGTAATAGAATGCATCATTATCCAACAGAGCTTTCTGGTGGAGAACAACAAAGAGTAAGTATTGCTCGTGCTATTGCTAAAAATCCAAAAGTTTTACTTTGTGATGAACCGACTGGTGCTTTAGATAATAAGACAGGAATTGTTGCATTAAAAATACTTAGAAATTTAAATAAAACTCTTGGCACAAGCATTGTTCTTATTACTCATAATAAAGAAATATCAAAAATGTCAGATATTGTTGTAAAGCTTTTAAATGGTGAAATTGTCGAAAGATATCATATCGAAAGCCCATTAAGTCCAGACGATATAGAGTGGTAGTAATATATGATTACAACTAATAAACTTCTAGTCAGAAAAATAATGAAACAATTGCCAATCTTTTTTGCGGCAGTTTTTATAGTCTCGCTTTCTATTGCTTTTTTTGTGGCGGTGAAAACCGTTTATATTGAATTTGATGATACTGGAAAAAAATACTTCTCTCAAAATATGCTTAATGATACTTTGTTATTTGGTATGTTTAATGAAGATGACGAGAGTGCAGTTTCTAAAATAGAAGGTGTAGATTTTAGCGAGAAGCGTCATAGATTTGAAGCATCAGTTGTAGATATAAATACAGATGCGATAGTATATGGAAGGGCTAATAATTCACCAAATATTAACAAACCTTATATACATGAGGGTTCAGAAGAATTAAAAGCGAATGAACTTAGAATTAATAAAAACTATGCGGATTATCATAATTTAAAGTTAGGTGATGAGGTTTCTCTTGAAATAAATAATGAGACCAATAGCTTTAAAATATCTTCATTGGTGTCATATCCAAATTATATATTTTTATTCAAAGACCGATCGACAACAGTTTCTGATACTAAAGATTTAGCAATTATAGAAATTAATGAAGAATATTTTAATGATAAATATATTCCCTATAATACTCTTTATGTGAAGTATAAAGATGATAATATAGATAATGATAAAACTGAAATGGCCATAAAAAAAGAGTTGGGTGAAAAAATATTTTTATTATCGACTAAAGATCAATCAGCTAATTATGCATACTATAAACAGACATTATCTCAAATTGATACATTTTCATACATTATGCCAATAATATTACTGACAATGGCAGGCTTACTTTTATATGTCATTCAGCGTAGAAATGTCGCCGTTGAGCGAAAACAGATAGGAATAATGAAGGCTTTGGGTCTTGATAATTTTAAGATACTTTTCATGTACATTCAATATTCTTTTATCATCGCATTTTTGGGGATATTTTTTGCATTTGTGATTACCGAATCTTTATTACCATTTATTTTTAGGTCACTTAAAAGCTTGTTCGACTTGCCTAACTTTTTTCATAGCAGATATATTTATTTATGGTTAATATCTTCTAGTCTTATTTTTATTGTCTGTTCTTTAGCAAATTTGATAGCAGCTTCATCAATATTAAAAATGAATCCTGCACAGTCGATGCGTGGTGAAACTCCTAAAAGTGGTAATAAATTATTTTTCGAAAATACTGCTTGGTGGAAAAAAAGATCATTCAATACACGTTATGCTGTGAAGACTGCGTTTAGAGGTAAGACTAGATATTTTGCATCGCTTTGGGGCATGTTTACAGCGGTTAGTATTACGATATTTGCTCAAGGGTTTAATAATTCATTCGAGTATTTCCTTGACTCGCTTTATTCTGATTTTGCTAATTATGATGTTGATGCCTTAATTAGTGATACAAATATTTCTGATACACCTAATTATATTACAGAAAATTCTGATATTATAAAAAATTATGATAAAGCTTCTATTTATCAAGCAAGAATATCGCATCCATATAAAACTGGTAGTGATTATAGAATTGACAATCCAGCATTAATTTATGAAAATGGTTTTTCGGCATTGGATATTCCGTATAACAAAGATTATAAAGATGG
The DNA here is from genome assembly GCA_947038115.1 of uncultured Spirochaetia bacterium. Lineage (GTDB taxonomy): Bacteria > Spirochaetota > Brachyspiria > Brachyspirales > Brachyspiraceae > CAMQVF01. The sequence continues at coordinate 30,637 of CAMQVF010000004.1, read as the reverse complement.
TGTTATGCTTTCAAGTTCTATCGCTAGACGGCTTGAAATTAAAGAGGGTGATTTGATATTAGTGGAATTATATATTCCCGGAGATACAAAATATAAAAGAGTTGAAGTTACAAAATTGGTTGATCAGCCTGGAATGTTCTTTCTTTATATAGAGAGAGAATATGCTGAAGAAGTGTTTGAGATATCTAATACATATAACTTCCTTTATTTATCTGGAAATGCTAGCGAGATAGAAAATATTCTTTATGGTAATAATGATGTATTATCATATTCAATAAAAAGTCAGCAAGAGGAATCTTCAAGAAAACAAATAGCTACAATTAGAATATTAATTCAGATACTTATTATTGTTGCTTTTTTACTTGGGGCAGCATCTCTTTATGGAATAGGAATTGTTACTCTAGCGACAAGAAGATATGAGTTTACACTCTTAAAAGTTATGGGGTATTCGACAAGAGAGATTATACTTGCTTCTATAAAAGAGACAGTATCTCAAATAATAATAGCGACACCTCTTGCTATACTTGTTGGGTATTTTTCTTTACATTTAATAAAGTCAAGTTTTTCTAGCGAGTTCTTTGATTTTATACCGAATGTGTATCTTGGAAGTTATTTTATGGCTGTAGGTCTTCTGCTCCTTGCTATAACATTTGTTACTTTAATGAGTGCTAAGTATATTAATGCTATTGACATGGTTGAAGGTCTTAAAGAAAGAGAAGATTAAATTTGAATTATATTATTTGAGTAGGGGTTATATAGGTGTTTTTGCTTAGAAAAAAATTAGCTAAAGAAGAATTTGAAATGTTAGAATTATTTACGGTATCGTACTCGATATATAAAAGTAATTTTCTTACATATTTGTTATTGTCCATGTTTTGTGGACTACCTTTAATTCTTACTACAATATATTTTCCTGTTACATCAGTTGATCCAACTTCATTTGAGACTTTAGAATCTTTAACTAAATGGATTTTAAAAGACTCAGGTAAAGGTCTCTATATTAACATTTTTTCATCTATTTTTTTAGATGCCTTATTAACTGTTGCTATAGCTTTAGTTACTGAATCGATGATATATAAAAGAAAACTTCAAACTTCTACGGCATTAACTAATTCTTTAGGCTTTGTAATACCTGCATTTTTTACTAGTATTATGATTTATATAGCGACAATTTTAGGTCTATTATTTTTTATAATACCTGGAATTATTGTATTTATTCTTTTTAGCTTTACACTCAATATTTGTGCATTAAGACATTCATGGGGCATTCGAGCTATTAAGTATAGTATAATGTTAATAAAAAAGCGTTTTTTTAAGGCATTTATGATTGTTGTTTTTATATTCATTTTTCAAAATACTATTTTATTAACATTTATGAGTGGAGAACTTAATACTCGTGAAGGGCTTCTGTCGTTTTTTACTTCGAATATTTTATACTATCTTTTTAATGGATATTTTAAAGTTTTAATAACATTATTCTTTTTAAATTTAGACTATTTAAATAGTGATAATTTTTTCGATATTGTAGTTTAATTATATATAAGTATAGCCATTGATGTATGCTCTTGTTACTTCGAATTCATATTGATTTTCATCTAATAAGATGTCTTTTTTAACATATCTTACCCAAGTTTTACCATCCACAATTGGTAGAAGTAAACTAAAGCCCTCGACAGCAACAGCATTATTATAAAGCCCTATAGGGCTTACATATGCTAGTTCTTGTTCTGTGACGCCTTTATCATAGGAAGTCATTATGCAAATTGTTACACCCATTGGAAATTCTACCCATAATGTTGTTTGTATATGACAAGATATATGTTTTGCTTCTGGGTCAACATTAGAGGGGATAACAATTCCAGTGCCATATTCTTGAGTAATTGTAAAATGAGTTAATGTAGAAACACCACGAAATCCTGTCATCTTCACACGACCATCGCCTTTCACTTGGAAATTATCGCCAATAGCGAATGCGATTCCTGAAGCACTATTAGGCCGTTCTATTAAAAGAGTTGGTTTATTATTTGATATATTAGCACTTGCATCTATTATACTCATACCGTTATCGACTTCGCTTAAGCTACTATCAACTTGAAAATTATATGAAGAAGAACTACCAGATGAAATATTTCTTCTATCTATTAAAAATGAATTAATGCCGTCATCTTCATAGTTAATTTTACTTGTACCACCTCTTAAATATATATCAGCTAGATGTATGTAGCTACTAGGAATATATGGAGGATAAGTAAATTCTGTTTTTTCTTCACCTTCGACAAGTTTTATTAATCCATCAGTTCCAACACATATTGTACTTATTTTATAATTATTAACTTCTGGAAATATAATGCTATCCGATAAACTTGTTTTCCAAGATATAATTTTACCACTTGATATAGCACTACCTTTATTTATTGTAAGTTTGTTATTGTCAGATATTGATATTGTGCCTGCCGAATTTAAAGTTGTAATTTTATCAAATAATAATTCCCCTTTATTTATAACAGAGTTTTCAGTTAATTTAATAACAAGCCTTAATGTATTTATTTTACTTATATCAATATTTTGATTATTATTTTTTATATCCCAAATGCATTTTTGTACATAATTATTTTTTTTTGGAATATACGAATATCTTTCATATTCGGTGTAATTATTATTATTAGCAATATCGAGGCTGATACTTTCTACTTTATTTATTACAGATGGTGATATATTTAATAATATAAAAACTTGTGATTTTTCTAAATTAAGAGTGTCAATATGTTCAATTTTGAATGTCGCCTCATTAGTAGTGTCATCATTTTTTATTATAGCAAGCATTGAATTTATTGTATCTATATATTTTTCCACTCTATGGAATTCATTTTCCGATTTATAAACAGAAGGATTATCAGAGGTTTCGATAATGTCTTCAGCGAAAATAGCATTAGAAAGCAAGCTACTTCTTTTTTGCAATGACTTTAATAAACTAGTTTCGCCTTCTCTAGCCATAATTATTTCATTACTATTAGTATTTTTTGTAGAAAGCTCATCTAATATAGAGTAGATGTGGTTAATAGAATTTTCGATACTTTGATAATTTTCCCTTAAAGGGAGAGACTTTATTTGGTCTTGGGTGTTGATTGTATGCAGAAGTATTTTGTTAGACATTTGAATATATCCTTATTATGTTTTAGAATATATAAAAAATATAAGATATTATTTACTTAATGCCTTTATTACTTTGTTTTCAGATAATAATGCAATAGCCATAGCAATGGCATCTGCCGTATCATCTTGTATTATTTTCTCCCCAGTATAAAGAGCAACCATTTTCATCATTGCTTCTTTTGTTGCTGAGGCTGAACCTGTTACTAATTGCTTGGCTTCTTTGGGGCGATATTCTGTGAACTCAATATTGTTTTGAGTAAGACATAAAATAATTACACCCCGAGCTTCAGATACTTGCAATGCAGTTTTAGTATTTTTTGAGAAAAATAATGTTTCGATAGATGCATTTGAAGGATTATGCTTTTTTATCAACTCATCAAGCCTATCATATATAGTCTTCAATCTAAGTTGATAAGGCATATCACTTTTAGTTTCTATTAACGATGCTTCTATAATTTTATGTTTAGCATTTTCTAAAGCAACAAATGCATATCCACATCGGGCAAAACCAGGATCAATTCCTAAGGTTATCATTTAATTTTTATAATTAAAAAGATTTAAGCTTCTTCAATCATATCATCAGTAATTTCTAAATTGGTAGCGACAGCAGAAACATCATCATGATCTTCAAATAATGAAATCAGTTTAATTGATCTTCTAGCATCATCTTTAGAAAGTGCCATACTATTATCAGCGACTCTCTCAATTTCAGCATTTTCAGCCTCAATATTTTTTTCTTTTAATGCATCAACTATTGTAGATAATGACTCCATAGGTCCACTAATTGTGAACATATCGCCATCTTGTTCTAATTCATCAGCACCAGCATCAAGAACAATATCCATTAAAGAATCTTCAGTATGTCCATCAGCAGGAATAATTACAATTGCACGTTTAGTGAACTGCCAACCGACACAGCCAGCTTCACCCATATTACCACCATTTTTACTGAATAATGCACGAATCTCAGCAGCAGTTCTATTTTTATTATCAGTTGTAGTATCGACCATAATAGCTACGCCACCAGGGCCATAACCTTCATAAGAAATCTCTTCGATGATAGTGCCTTCATTATCACCACTACCTCTTTTTATTGCTCTGTCGATATTATCATTAGGCATATTTGATGCTTTAGCCTTAATAATAACCATTCTTAACCTAGAGTTTTGAGAAGTATCAGTACTTCCACCTTCACGAACAGCTATAGAAATTTCTTTTGCGACTTTTGACCAAACTTTTCCTTTTTTAGAATCGTTTGCTGCTTTTTTGTGTTTAATTGTAGCCCATTTCGAATGCCCTGACATATATTACACCCCTAACATCTTAATTTTTACCAAATTTATTTTATAATAACATAATCATTTTGTCAATAAATTTATATTATTCTTCTAATAAGCCAGCGATTGCTTCTTCTTCATCTTTATATATTTTGAAAAAGTTTGTTAACTTAGTCAACTCAAATACTTTTTTGACAGAAGCTGTAATTTTTATTATACAAATCTTCCCGCCTAGTTTTTTCAATGTAGCAAGTGTTGATATGAAAACACCAATACCACTACTGTCTATATATGTAACATTTTCTAAGTCCATAATTATATGCTTAGCACCAGAATCTATTTGTTGTATAAGAGCATCTTTTAAATCTGACGATGTATATATGTCTATTTCACCATCTATTGCAAGAATAGCTATATCATTATCTAATTCTTTTACATCTATTTCCATTTTTATTTCTCCATATACTACTTGCGTCCACTATAACATAAACTAGCTTTTTTACAATAAGTATAATGATAAAATAAATAAATAAATATGTAGTTGACAATTCAATTGTATTTGTTTATATTATATTTGATTTCTTGTAAATTTAGCTATGTGAGGTATGTCTTATGTCATTATATGAAAAAAAAGAAGATAGTAGCGGTGTTATAGTTTTAGATGAGAGATTGCCAGTTAGATTAATAGTTATTCCTATTACAGGCAAACCTTTATTTCCTGGACTTTATGCTCCTCTTTTAATTCCGACAGTACATGTGCCCGCAGTTGAGCGTGCATTAGAAAAAGAAAATGGATTTTTAGGACTTAATTTATATATTGATGGGGAAGCTAAAGATGATGGTTCGCCAATTAATAGAGAAGATTTATATAGAGTTGGTGTTATTGTTAGTATTTTTAAGAAAATAAATTTACCTGATGGTGGAATGCATCTTTTAGTTAATGCTATAAAGAGATATAAAATTATTCGCTTTAATGCTACAAACCCAATTATAATGGTTGAACCTTTATATATAGAAGAAGTATTAGATAAAAAAAATGAAACAAACTATAAAGAAATAAAAGCTTATACAAGAGCATTAATATCTGAAGTTAAACTATTAAGTGAAAATAATCCTTTATTCACAGAAGAAATGCGTTTAACTATGGTTAATGTTGATGAGCCTGGAAAACTATCTGACTTTATTACATCGATGCTTAATTTAGATAGAGAGCAACAACAACAAGTACTCGAAACTTTTGATATACAAGAGCGTCTTGATAAGGTTTTATTATTTCTTCAAAAAGAAAAAGAGATAGTAAAAATTCAACAAAAAATTCAAGGTAGTATTCAGTCGAAAGTTCACAAACAGCAAAGGGAGTATTTTCTAAAAGAACAATTAAAAGAAATACAAAAAGAACTTGGGTATGATACTAATCCACAACATAAAGAACTTGATAAATATAAAAAAGCATTGGAAGAGCTTGAGTTACTTCCTGAAGTTAAAGAAAGAATGGAAGCAGAGATTGAAAAAATATCGATGCTTGATCCTCGTAGTCCTGATTATGGGGTAACTAGAAATTATTTAGAGACTTTATTTAATTTGCCTTGGAATACAGAAGTTGAAGAAAGTAATGACATAGAAAAAACTAAAAAAATATTGAGTCGAGATCATTACGGGCTTGAAGAAGTTAAAGAAAGAATATATGAATTTTTGGCAGTAAAGAAACTTAATCCAAATAACAAAGCATCGATTATCTGTTTTGTTGGCCCTCCGGGAGTTGGAAAAACTTCTATAGGTAAAAGTGTTGCTGAGTCATTAAGTCGTCCATTTTTCCGATTTTCTCTTGGTGGCATGCGTGATGAGGCTGAAATTAAAGGACATAGACGCACATATATTGGGGCAATGCCGGGTAAAATTATTGAGGCATTAAAAATAGTTAAGGCTAAAAATCCTGTTATCATGCTTGATGAAATAGACAAACTTGGTTCTAGTTATCAAGGTGACCCATCAAGTGCATTACTTGAGGTTTTAGATCCAGAACAGAATTCATCTTTTAGAGATCATTATCTTGACTTGCCATTTGATTTATCTAATATTCTTTTTATAACAACAGCAAATACTTTAGATACAATCCCACGTCCATTATTGGATAGAATGGAAATTATAAGATTATCTGGTTATATATTAGAAGAAAAATTAAATATCGCTACAAAATATATTATCCCTCGACAAATTACACATAATGGATTAAAAAAAAGCGGCGTAAAATTTACAAAGAATGCTTTGGCTTTTATCATTCAGGGCTATGCACGTGAGGCTGGAGTTAGAAATTTCGAGAGAAGAATCGAAAAGATTTGTAGAAAAATTGCTACGAATGTAGTTGAAAATAATAAAGAAAAATATAACTTTATAGTTGATAAAGATGATGTTGAGAAGTATTTAAAAAAACCTATTTTTACTACCGACTTAACAGAAAAAGTATCAATACCGGGAATAGTCATTGGGCTTGCATGGACTTCAATGGGTGGAACTACTTTAACTATTGAATGTATAAAAGTGCCTAGTCCTAAAAAAAATGGGTCAATTAAAACTACTGGTCAACTTGGCGATGTAATGAGTGAGAGTATAAAAATCGCTTACAGTTATGTTGCGAGTGTTTCTCATAATTATGGAGTGAGTGAGAGCTTTTTTGATGAATCGGTAATACATCTACATATTCCAGAAGGTGCGACTCCAAAAGATGGCCCTTCGGCAGGCATAACAATGGCTACTGCTATTTTGTCACTTGCTATGAATAAAAAAGTTAGAAACGATACAGGCATGACAGGTGAGCTTTCATTAACAGGTAGAGTTTTACCAATTGGTGGACTTAAAGAAAAAGTTATAGCGGCAAAGAGAGTCGGGTTTATTAAACATATAATTATACCTATTGACAATGAAAGAGATTTGGACGAAATTCCTGACAATGTAAAAAAGGGAATAGAATTTCATCCTGTAAGTAGTGTTGAAGAAGTTTTCCAATTTATGTTTAAGATAAAACCTAAAAAAGAAGATATTTAATTATAATATCGAATAAATAGATATTGCGTGTTTAATCTAAGAATGCTCGCTTTTTTAATGAGGCGAATAAGAGTATAATAAATCCAATTTGAAAATATAAAAAAATTATACTTGTTTAGAAACTAGTGCGTAGACAATACCAACTATGCCGACAAGCATTGTGATTGGGGCTAAAAATCCTAAGAAACCTTCTGGCTTGCTACCTATTAAATAAATAAATAGAAAACTTAGAGCAAATATTAATATAGCTACTATAAATATGAGAGTGTTTCTTTTAGAAAGTTTATCTTTTGTATTAATCATGTTTTATTTAGAGAAGAATCAGAAATAAATAAGTTTGCTCAGGGCCGGACTTGAACCGGCACGGCGGGTTATTGCCAGCGGATTTTAAGTCCGCTATGTCTACCAATTCCATCACCCGAGCTAACTGCTATAAAATAAATAATATCATAGTAGAAAAAAAAATGCAAGTATTTTATATCTTTCGCATTTAGAAGACTCGATTTGAAAAATTGCTATTTTAGACTAATTATTATATAATTTTAAATCGTCGTTGAAACAGTCGCTAACTTGGAGTTTTTATGAGCTTTTTTAATAAAATGATAGATGCGGTGTTAGGTGAAATTAGAATATTCAAAAACACTATAAAAGAAATACTTTACGCTGTTGTTATAGTAATTTTTATAAATACATTTTTAATACAAAATTATCAAATTCCAACTGGCTCTATGATACCAGCAATAATGCCCGGTGATAGACTTTTTGCCAATAGATTTGTTTATGGAATAAAAATGCCTTTCACTGATGGGCTTTTAGGTTATAGACTTCCAGCTTTCAAGTCGCCTAGTAGGGGAGACTTAGTAGTTTTTAGATCACCTCCTTCTGCATATTTTTCTTGTGAAGCTAATGAGCCTTATTATGATCCTTCCGTTTTGGTTCAAATATTAAAATTACCTGTATTTATATTTTCAATTAGCCCATTTGCTTGGGATCCTCGAATTTTACTTGCCGACTTTATTGGCGAAAAACTTACTGGCGGGAATCATCTAGCACCAGCACCATTATTTTTTGGACTTAAAACTGTTGATCTTGACCCTAGAAAAGAATTTGTGAAACGTGTCATTGCTGATCCGGGTGAGACTATAGAAATTAGAAATAAAGATGTTTATATAGATGGCAATCAAATTAATGACGAGTGGGGATATTTTTATTATGGCGATGATAGAGCTCCTGTTGATATAGTGGATTTTTATGGGGCAGTTTACGTGCCTAAAAAAGGTGACGTAATAATATTTAGAGAAAAAGAAGACAGACTTGATTACTATAATGATTTAAATTCGTTTGAAGTTATTATCAATGATAAAGTTGCGCATGAAGATGTAAAGCTTTGGATGTGGATGAATATATATAAAGCTTATGCTCCGAAGGATGCAATTGAGTTTGTATATAATGTGCCTGAGGATTATTTCTTTGTGCTTGGCGATAATAGGGATCAAAGTTGTGATGGAAGAATGTGGGGTTTAGTTCCATATCGTGCGATAAAGGGACAACCTATGATAGCATGGATTCAGGCTAAACGTCCTCAAGATGTAGAGCAGGGATTTTTTAAGTACTTCTTTATAAAATAGTATGATATTAGAAACAATAGACAGACTTTCAGAGGATACGCTTGAAGAGTTATTTCAATCTTGGAAATGTAATAATAAAGAGAGCTTAATTAAGAGGTTTAGTAGTTTACAAAATATATCTACTCGATTTTTTAATATGAGTTCTGATGGTAGAAAAATACTATATTTTATTATAACTAGTGATAGTAAAGATATTTTATCGGCTGACATGGCTTATAAAATTGGATACACTCAAAAACAACTTGGTAGCTTTTTTGTAACTTTAGATGAGGTTATATCATCTGGCTTTGTTTATCTTAGAAAAAAAAGAATGCGATTAAACTCGAATGATGATAGCATTTATATTATTCCTGTTATTAAAGATATATTAACTAAACTAATTTTTGATGGTGATAATATAGAGTTTATAGATAAATCTTACAATAAAGAAATATACTCAAAACATGAAAATACTCTTTTATCTCTATATAAAGAAACATCTTTTGTAAATACTGCTAACTATAGCACTATTTTATCAAAAGAAGATATTATCGACCTTGTGAAGGCTCATATAATTTTAATTGCTTTTAAGTATAGTGAAGAAGAAAAAAAAATAAATAGTTTTATTAGACTGAATAATATTAAACTAATAAGTAAAATAAAAAAAGACTTTGAGAAAAAGATTGATCAATCGGAAGGCTTATATAATCACTCTAATATAATTTCAGATATTTATTATTTTTTATATGCTGTAGATTCTGAAAAATTAAAAATAGATACAACTAAAGAAAATATTGATTTATCTCTTTTTGATAAACAAAATTTGGGTAATGATATTATTTTTCAAATTTGTGTCAATTTAGGTATTGTTGATATAGATTTTAAACTTGGAATAGTTTTGAACCATGATAATATTAGTATATTTTCAAATAAAACACTTGAAGAGCGTAAAAATATATTATATTCAACAGTTTTTGTAAGGTATCAAGATTATATATCTGATATTTTAGACATAGTAAACTTGGACGAAAGTGAAGAACCTATGATATGTAGAGATATATTTACTTTACTTCGAAATACTGATAACAATTATAGCTTAAATAAATTTGAAAATGCATTAAAAATTATTTTTATTTTAGGTTTATCAAAAGTTTATTTTTATAAGAATGAAATTATATCTCTTTCGAAAGTCTCTAAAAAACAGAATTCGAGATGTATAATAAATGGAAATTTTGAACTTACATTAATTAATCATGAAAGTTTTGATGATGAGTTTATATATATATGCAGTCTTTATTTTAATTTAGAAAAAAATGGTAATGTTTATTTATTTAAGATTACAGAAGACTCTATACTTAGAGGAAAAACATTAACAATAGATAGTAACATTTATACATTTAATAAATTAATGATTATGCTTGAGAATGTTCTAACAGAGAATAATCTGAGTATTCCAAATCATTTAGAAATATCAATAAACAGATGGTATGAAAAGTCTATCAATGCGAATGTTTATACAAATGTAACTCTTATATGCATTAAAGATGAATATAAGCTTGAAGAAATTATCCATGATGCTAAAAGAAAAGGGATTAACATAAAATCTATCGATGGGGAATATGCGATTGTAACTTCAAATGTTTCACGATACAGCTTGGTTAAATTTTTAAGACAGAAAAAAATTATAGTATCTTCAAAAGGCGAATAGAGTAATGGTCGACTATAAACTTAAAGAGACATATAATTTTAACTTACCAAATGACTTAATAGCAACTCATCTTTCACAAAAAAGAGTTGATTGTAAATTAATGACTTTAAATATTGAAAATAACTTAATAGAACATAAACATTTTTTTGACATTATCGACTATTTTAAAAGTGATGATCTACTAATTCTTAATGATACAAAAGTAATTCCAGCACGTCTATTTTTGAAGAAGACTTCTGGGGCATCGGTAGAAATATTATTGCTTGAAAAACTGAATGATGATGATAGCTATTGGTCTTGTTTAGTTAAGGGTAGAAATATAAAAGAAGATAGTGTTTTATATTTTGATGATGAAAAAATAAAATTCTCGGCTTTAATTGTAAAAAATAATTATACGACAAAAGATATAAAATTTTCTATAGAATTAGATAAAAATATTCTGAATGATATAGGAAGTATTCCATTACCGCCATATATTATTCAAAGCAGAAAAAATAATGGAGAAAGTGAATATACTAAAGACGATAGAGAGTTTTATCAAAATGTCTTTGCGAAAAATGAAGGTAGTGTAGCTTCTCCAACTTCTGGACTTCACTTTAATAATGAATTACTAAATACTCTTAAAGATAAGGGTGTAAAAATAGAATACTTAACTCTTCATATAGGGTTTGGTACATTTAATCCTCTTAAAGCAGATAATTTGGAAGATCATATTATGCATAAAGAAAGGTTTGTCATACCTAAAAAAACTGCCGACTTAGTACTTGAGTATAAAAGTCAAAACAAAAGAGTTATAGCATGCGGGACAACTGTTTCACGTGTACTAGAGAGTCAATATACTGGTGCTAGTAATTCGTTTAGTAAACTTGAGGGTTCTACTGATATTTTTATTTATCCACCTTATAAATTTAATTGTGTTGATGCAATGATAACTAATTTTCACACACCAGAGTCGACACTTCTTGCGATGGTTTCAGCTTTTGCAGGATATGAAAATATAATGAACGCCTATAATGAAGCTATAAAAAATAAATATCACTTTTTTTCTTATGGTGATGCAATGTTTTTGTATAAATAGTAGCACAAATAAAATATAAAGGATTCTTTTTGCATATTATTTCTGGTTCAAAAAAAGGAAAAAACATAAAAGTATCGGATGATAGCTTTAGGCCAACTCAATCGAAGGTAAGAGAGGCTTTTTTTAACAAGCTTGATGTTAGCGGTAAAACTTTTCTTGACCTATGCTCAGGAAGTGGTTCAATGGGGCTTGAGGCGTTAAGCCGTGGTGCAAGTCATTCAACTTTTATAGAAATTGAAAAAAGTAGAGTGAAAAAAATATTTGAAAATGCTTTAAGTATATTTTCTGATGAATCTCTTTATACTATTAGAAGATATTCCGCATTAGATTACACAAAAAGGACTGATTTGAAATATGATATCATATATTTTGACCCTCCTTACAATACGTCAATATATAAACATACAGTAGAAAATATTATAACTAGAGAACTTCTTTGTGAAAATGGAGTTTTAGTAATAGAGCTTGACAGACGTGGTTTGAAAAAAGAAGATTTTTTTACAAGCGATATGTTCGAATCTAAATGGTATGGCAATACTGGATTATTGTTTTATAAAAAAATTAATGGGTTATTTGAATTTTAATAATATAAACTATTGACAAATAGAATAAAATATAGTAGTATATATTAATATTCGTATTCGAATTTCTTGGAGTTGTAGTTCAGCTGGTTAGAACGCCTGCCTGTCACGCAGGAGGCCGCGGGTTCGAGTCCCGTCAACTCCGAATATATTTAATTTTTTGGAGAATAGTATGCCTAATATCGTTTCAGCAGAAAAAAGATTACGTCAAAGTATCAAAAGAAATCTTGCTAATCGTAAGATAAAAAGCACATTAAATACTTTGAGAAAAAGAGTTTTAAAATTTGCTAGTCTTAATGAAAAAGAAAATGCATGTGAGGCTTTCAAAAAGTACTCTAGTGCTATAGACAAAGCAGCAAGAAAGTCTATTATACATGCTAACAAAGCAGCTAATAAGAAATCTTCTTTAATGCTGGTTATTAGTAAGATTAGCTAAATAAAAAAATTAAAAACCCCTCAAGTTGTATAAACTAAAGGGGTTTTATTTTACTTAGATACTTTTTCGTTTATCTCAGAGACCATAGAATCAATCATTTCTTCATTCATTCCATGCCCACGACAACCTTCTTCTAAACTTTCCCAGCTTGCTACATGACAACCGATACAATGAAGTCCATGCGCCATCATAATAGGCACAGCTTCAGGGCATTTCTCAACGATATCCCCTATAGTCATTGTTTTATTTATCATAGATTAACTCCTATTTTTATTTTATCTATATAGACTATACTTTTTTGTAAAAATTACAACTAATAGTATTAACTTCGTATAGAATTAAAGTAAATTTATAAAGTAATTTGAGAGTTTTCTATAGCAAAAGAAAAATTAATATCTATTTTATTTTTAGCCAAATATTCTGATAGATTTTTAGCCATAACTTTAATTTGTCTATCTGTTCGGTTTTGATTATGATGATGAAACAGAATATTTTTTACATTAGATTCTAAAGCTAAACTTATAACATCATTTACAGTTGAATGTCCCCAGCCTTTATGTGCTTCGTATTCTTCTTCTTTGTACTCACCGTCAATAATTAACAGATCGGCACCTTTTACATACTCTACAAGTCTTGCGTGTAGAAGTTCTGCATCATTATTATATTTTTTTAAAGATGGATGTATTATATGTAAATGTTTTTTATACGATTCATGGTCAGTTAAATATACAAATGTTTTACCATTGCTTTTTATTTTATAGGATAATGCATAAGATGAATGATTAACCCATAGAGATTCTATTTGAAAATCACCAAATGTAATTACTTTTCCTTCATAGAAAGTCCCAAATTCTATATTAGATAGAAATTGCTCTATTTGTATTGGAAAATAATCGCTATGTAAAACATTACTAATTGTTGAGTATACTTCACCTGGGGTGTCTTTTGGTCCATATATTTTAAAAGTAAATTCTTTTAAATAGAATGGAGAAAAAAATGGTAATCCAAGTATATGATCCCAATGAAAATGTGTTAAAAGTAAAATGCTATCTTTTTTATCAGAGTTTAATGCATAAGGTATAAGATTCCTTAAACCAGTTCCTAAGTCTAATATTATATAGTTACCATTATCATCAATTACTTGCACGCATGAGGTATTACCACCAAAATAACTATACTCACTTCCTGGAGTAGGAATAGATCCTCTAGTTCCTAGTATTTTTATTATCACTTTTTACTTTCCTTAATTTAAAGTGTTTGCTTAAATATAAAAACAATATTATATTTTATTCATAAAAAAGCAATTATTTTGTCTTTTATTTCAAGTAAATATTAAAGTTTACTTGAATTTGACCAAATATATTCCGAAATTTAATTTATAATATCAGGAGAAATTTTATGTCTAAAAAAATAGTTTTTTTGTTATGTTTAGTTTTTATTATGGTTTCTTGTAAAGGTGAAAAATCTAATATACAAGAAGAGTATTTAAGTGAGATAGAAGAAGAATATACACCTACGGATGATTTTGTAACAAATGAAGTTCCAATCATTGAAGCAGAGGCTTATACTAATGGTAAAAAAGTAGAGACGAATCCTCGTACTATGACTATAACACCATATAGTGGTACTAAAAAAGAAGAGACTTCTTCTAATCCTAAGGTATACAAACCTCTTCAAACCAAGCAGTCAAAGTCTTCTGGTAGTTCAAGTTATAAGACTTATTCTACTCCAGCGCCTAAAAAGGCAACAAAGTATACATCGGCTAATTTTGATACTAAGTGGTCAAAAACTGATGATTCTGCTGAAATCAAAGATATAAGAGTTATGATAGCTAATAGAGAGTATTTGCCAGCTAAGTACTATATTGATAGATTTGATTTTAATGCTCTTCCAGCTAATATTGACAAAGGTCATTTATATCAGTTCAAAGGGATAGTGAGTTTCTTTCTAGTTCCTACAGATACTAATGCTATGGTTATTGCTGAAGAAAGTTTTAAAATGGTTGCTGACAATACTAAAATAGAGAAGTTCAAGCCATTATCTTTATTATGGAATGGAATGCTTTATCAGAAATATTCTAATGATCCAGTAAAACTTAATGAGGCTATTGCTTTATTTGACAGAGTTATTACTGAATATCCACAGACTAGATTTGTGAATGATGCGGTTTTTTATAAAGCAGTAACTCTTCAAAAATTGGGTCGCCCAGCAGATGAATATAATGATTTATTTTTATCTATCAAAAAAGGTGGTTATCCTGATGCTTTAGTTTACTCACAAGTTGTTAATGATTATGTTTTAGGGTCTAGTTTAGTAGATTCTAAAATGATGAGATAGCATCTATATATTTGATTATTTCAATAGAGACGTAGTTTTATAAGCTATGTCTCTATTTTTGTAAAAATTTAGATGATAATTATGTATATTTATTGTGTAAACTATTGACTTTTTATTTTTGCATGGTAGAATATGTTACCCGTTATTTTGGTGGTTGTAAAGTTAGAATAGTATAGTTTAAGGTGAGGATTTATGAATAAGAAATTATTAAAGACTATGAATAGTACTTATGTTTTATCAGCAAAAGATATAGAGCAAAAGTGGCTTATTATAGATGCTAAAGACCAAAGTTTAGGTAGAGTAGCAAGTAGAGCAGCTTATATGCTTAAAGGTAAACACAAGCCTGATTACGCATATAACCTTGACAATGGTGATTATGTTATTATTATTAATGCTAAAGATATAGTGTTGACTGGAAATAAGAAAAAAAATAAAATACACTATAGACATACAGGTCATCCTGGTGGAATTAAAGCAATATCTTATGGCGAGCTTTTAGAAAAAAATCCTGAAAAGATGGTTCAGATATCTGTTAAAGGTATGCTTTCGCATAATCCTTTAGGTAGACAACATTTAAGAAAGTTAAAGGTATATGCTGGCGCTGAGCATAATCATGCTGCCAACAAACCTACTCTAGTAATGATAGAACAGGAGAAAACTAATGGCTAATAAACAACTTACAATATTTACAGGCAAAAGAAAAACTGCTAATGCACGCGTTAGAGTTACTCAAGGTTCTGGTAAGATAATTGTTAATGGTAGAGATTATAATGAATATTTTTGTTCAAGGGCTAGATTAATTAATGTTGTAGAGCAAGCATTAAAAGTTACTGGCAATTTTGGCAAATATGACGTTTTTGTTAATATTCATGGTGGTGGCGTTAGTGCACAAGCTGAAGCAATCAGACATGGAATTTCTAAAGCTCTTTTAGGTGAAGGCGAGAATTATAGAGCTGAGCTTAAAAGACATGGCTTTCTTACTCGCGATTCGCGTGTTGTTGAAAGAAAAAAATACGGTAGAGCGGGAGCTAGAAAACGCTTCCAATTCTCTAAACGTTAGGTAATATTTTTCAATAAAGGCTTATATCTTAATAAGGTATACGCCTTTAATTCTTATATGGAGTGCTATTTATGAATGTAAAAAAAATGAGTAAATATAAAGATTTAATTGTAGCCGAAAAAGAAAAAGTTCTTACTGAGCTTTTAAACGGTAATGAAATAT
Source organism: uncultured Spirochaetia bacterium (assembly GCA_947038115.1). Classification (GTDB taxonomy): domain Bacteria; phylum Spirochaetota; class Brachyspiria; order Brachyspirales; family Brachyspiraceae; genus CAMQVF01. Next base: position 14,196 of record CAMQVF010000004.1, on the reverse strand, counting down.
ATAATACTCTTAAAGAAGAAGATCCTCATGGGGACTTGGCTGATGTTGCATTCCAAGCTTATGAAAAGCAGTTATTAATTGGTGCTCACCAAAAAGAAAAAGATAAATTAGAAATGCTTAATGCAGCTTTGAAAAGAATAGAAGATGCTACTTATGGTAGATGTATAGACTGTAAAGAAGATATTTCAGATGAAAGATTAACGGCTATACCATTCACTTTAAGATGTATCAAATGTATGACTAAATTCGAAGAAAAAAAACGTCGTGAAAAAATGTAATGTATGTTGAAGTCGTTTTTAATATTCCGTTAAATAGAACACTTACGTATAAAAAACCAAAAGAAATAACTGATTCATTAATTGGTGTTCGAGTAATGGCTCCAATTCGTGGGCGTTCCTTAAAAGGGATTGTCATTGCGGAGAAAGAGCATTTAGATGCTACTTATAAAGTGTTGCCACTTCAAAAACGTATAGATTTAGAGCCTATATGTGGGGAGGCTGAATTTGAACTTGCTAAGTGGATTAGTAGATATTATCACACATCCTTTGGAGAGGCTTTATTTGCTTCTCTACCCGCTGGCACCCCGTCAAAGACAGATAAAAAAATAAAACCAATAAATATAAAACAAAAACCATATTTGGAATTGAATGATGAACAGGCAGATATTTTATCTAAAATTATAAAAACTATAGATAATAATGAAAAGTCAAGATTTCTAATTCATGGGGTTACTGGTAGTGGTAAAACTGAAGTTTATATGCGGGCAATTAAGCATGTCGTCGACTTGGGAAAGCAAGCTATAGTAATTTTACCTGAAATATCTTTGACGCCACAAACGATAAAAAGATTTGCCGAACGTTTTGAAGGACGTATCGCTATTTTACATAGTAAATTATCACCAAACCAAAAATATAGATATTGGCAGATGATAAGAAAAGGGGATATACAAATAGTCGTTGGTGCGAGGAGTGCGATATTTTCACCGACTAAAAATTTAGGAATTATTATTGTTGATGAAGAACATGAAACAAGTTATAAATCATCGGAAACCCCTAGATATCATGCACGTCAAATTGCTTTTTATAGAGCTGAAAAAGAACATGTAACTTTAATACTTGGCAGTGCGACTCCTTCTGTTGAAACATTTTATCATGCACAAAATAGCGAGAACACTCATCTTGAATTGCTATCACTTAATAAAAGAGCGACGTCTATCAATATGCCTGATGTTAATATTATCGATATGAAACATGCTAAACGTTCTGACATATTTCCTATGATGAGTGAAGCTTTAATTGAAGCCATGCATAATTGTTTGGATAAAAAAGAGCAAATAATTTTATTTTTGAATAGAAAGGGTTATGCCAATACGGTTACTTGTTCGCATTGCCATATTGTTAAAGCATGTCCAAATTGTTCTGTTTCGCTCACATTTCATAAAAGCAGAAATATTATAATGTGTCACTATTGCGGCTACACTCAATTTATAGAAGAGAATTGTAGCGAGTGTAATATCGGGCATTTTCAAAGATTAGGCACTGGAACAGAAAAAGTAGAAGAGCAATTAAGAGTTATATTTCCAAATGCTAATATATCGAGGGTTGACCAAGAAAGTGTCAAAACCAATAAATCTTATGAGGCTTTTTTTAACGACTTTAGCGATCATAAAATTGATATTTTAATAGGCACTCAAATGATAGCGAAGGGGCTTGACTTCCCAAATGTTACGCTTGTTGGTGTTTTACTTGCCGATACATCTTTACATATTCCAGACTTTAGAAGCGAAGAGCGTACATTTAGTTTGCTTACGCAAGTCGCTGGTCGAAGTGGGCGAGGAGATAAAAAAGGTTCTGTTTATATTCAAACATATTCGCCAAATCATTATGCTATTGAATATGCCAAAAATCATGATTATATTTCATTTTATAATAGAGAAATAGAAAAAAGAAAAGAGTTGAGTTATCCTCCATTTTCAAGATTAGTTAGACTTGTTATTCGTGGTGAAGATGAAGCAAAAGTTGAGTCGGATACTAATTTAATTTTTGATTTACTAACTATGATTACTTATAAATCTCGCAATGATTTAAGTATATTAGGGCCTGCGCCTTGTATGATTAGTAAGTTGAAAAAATATTATCGTTGGAATATTATTGTAAAAACAAAAAGTCATAAACTTCTTAATGAGTTTTTTGAAGAATTATCCACAAAATTTTCAACACAAAAAGGAAATTATATCGAAATAGATATTGATCCTATAAGCATGATATAATTTAAATATTGACAAAGTACCTCAAAACACTCTTTACTCGTGCATTAAGCTCTGTCTCGCCTATTGGCTTACGTACATACTCACAAGCACCGCTGTCAAGCGCTCTAACGACATCATCTTCATCATATTTATTTGAAATAAAAATAATTAATTTTTGATTAAGCTCATGTTCTGCTTTAATTAAATCTAAAATTTTAAATCCATCAGTTTCATTGCTTCGTAAGTCAGCTTCCATAATTATTATATCAGGATTAAAATTTATTAATTCTTTTATAGGCTTTTCGATATTATTAACAAGTCGAACTCCATAATACTCGATAAGCCAATCATTATACTTTTTTTTAGTGTCTTGATTTGGCTCAATTATAGCTATTTTATATTTAGTACTTTTTCGCCTAAGTTTTGTTCTATTTTGCTGGTTATGTAGAGCTAAAAATTTTTTCAAGTCAATATATTTTATTTTATATCTGCCACCAGGAGTTTTTTCACAAGGTAGTGAATAGTTTCTTACCCAATAATTTAAAGTCGTACGTGATACACTTAGAAGCTCGGCAGCCTCTATGGTCGATAAAAAGTCATCATCAGAATACTTCTTTTCTTCTTTTTCAATCATTTTATATCCTACATCTCAATTAGTATATTAATATAATACACTAAAATAAATATTTTGTAAAGTTAGCACACTATAACTTTTATAAAATTTATTGACTTTTTACCTATGGCTTTATATACTGTAGCCATGAATTTTTTAATTGTTATATACAAAATAGAATCAAATGATTATACAGCTAAATTTTTAGACTTTATAAATAATAAAATAGATATAATATCTAAAAAAATCAATGCGGATATAAAATATATTGATGAAAAATATGATAGTTCTGTTTCTTTTTTAGAGAGTTTACAAGTATTATCAGAAAATTATGAGAGTGTTTTATTAATATCGAATGCCATGCCATTAATCGATGTTGAGGAAACTATTAAGCTTTGTCATTTGCATACAAACAGCATGGCTTATTATACTTATGCTGAAAATTATCCGAAAGGCATTGTTCCGATAGCTTTTAGAACTTCAGCTTTAGAAAGATTTATTGGTTTAGCTACAAATAAAACTGATATCAAAATTGATTATGAGTTAATTCATAATTTAGTTTTTGTTGATCCTAATTTTTTTGAAGTAGAAATTCTTTTGTCAGAATATGATATGAGATATTACAGATTAGACTTTTTTTCTACAAGTAAAAGAAATTCTATTTTAATTGATAATTTTATAAACTATAACTCATATTCAGAAATTGTGAGTAGCGTAAAAGAAAATCCAAATCTAAGAAGAACTTTGCCTGCCTATATTGAGCTTGATGTAACAAATACTCAAAATTGTTTAACTAAATATTCTATTAATAAAATCTCAGAAAAGTTAGAGTGTATGGATTTTGAGAACTTCAAGAAAATATATAATAATTTGATAGATTTCACTAATGACTTTCATATTTCTATTGGTTCTTTTTATGAGCCACTTTTACATGATTCTATTTTTGATATTCTTAAATTTGCTACAAGCTATAAAAATGCGAAAATATATCTCGAGACGAATGCTTTACTCTTGGATGAAAATACTGCTAAAAAGCTAATCAGCATGCAAAAAGAATACTCGAATTTAAATGTTATTATTCATATTGATAGCATAGAAGAGGCGAGTTATAATAATATCTACAAAGAAAATAACTTGAATATAATACTTAACAATTTGGATTATTATTTACTTAGAGAGCCTAGAAATACTTATTTACAAATTATTAAGCAGAAAAATAATTTTGATAATATTAAAGATTTTTATAAATATTTTGAGAAGTATAAAGTAAATATTATAATGCAAAAATATTCGACATTCAGAGGCAATATCGTTGACTATAAAATTGGTGATATGAAGCCTCTTGTAAATGTGGGCTGTTGGCATTTGGCGAGAGACTTATATATCGATATGTTTGGAAATGTTCCAATATGCAAGTATGATATAAAAAAAGAAATTATTTTAGGGAATATATTTTCAAAGTCAATAGAAGAGATTTGGTCTTCTGGCAATACTTACTACTTTGAGAATGTGGCTTCTAATGCCGAGTTTTGCCTTAATTGTGATGACTGGTATTTATATAACTTTTAATAATTATGACTAATAATATTTTTACTAATTACTTTCTATTTTCTATTTTAGTTTATACTTTTAGATTATTTTTTATTAAGATAGTGAAGTGTTCTAAATTTATAAATAATTTCTATAAAAAAAGAAGAATTTTATATGGGGTTAAAAATTGGGATAATGTTAGAACAGAGGTAGTATCGTCAGAAGTTTTAAGCATATTGGAAGTTTTATCTATTACTTTTTTTTATATGCTAATTTATAATTTGATTCAAATTGATGGATTAATGAAAGTATTTATAATATATATAGCTTATATATTTGTTGTTTTTGTTCCAAAGATAAAATTACCTCTAGTTTACGCAAGCTATCCTAAATCATTACTACTCATGGATTCTATAATATCGAGTTTAATCATATTATTAGAATTTTTTGTATTATACTTTTTAGAGCAGTATTTAAGAATTTGAATTAGCACCCAAGTCGACAGAGTTAATATGTTCTTTATAAGTTGAATATTCAGATATTATCGAATCGGTCAGCGTTGCATTTTCTATTTTTACATCATTAAAAATAATAGAATTGCTAATAACACTAGAGTTAATAACTGTATTTTTTCCAATATGAACATAAGGCCCTATAACACTTTTTTCGATTATAACATCCTCATCTATAAAAACAGGCGGAATTAAAACAGTGTAATTAATCGATTTACTCAATATTTTATGCTCGATTATTTCTTTATTAGTGAGTAGCATAGTCGACTTCATTCCACAATCGAACCATCCACTTAATGCGAATGTCGAGAAATGAATATTTTTTTTAATCATTACTTCAAGAGCGTCAGTAAGTTGGAATTCATTTTTAGTTGTTATTGAATTATCCATTATATATTCGATTGACTCAAATAATTCTTTTACATCTTTAATATAATAAAGTCCAGTAATCGCTAAATTACTAACCCATTCAGATGGTTTTTCTACAAGATAATTAATACTTTTATCTTCGTTTAAAATAACAACACCATAACGACTTGGATCATCGACGATACAAACGCCTAATGAGTTTTCATTTTTTTCTATAACAGAAGCTAAATCCGACTTAAATATTGTATCACCCAGTATTATAAAAATTGAGTCAGTATCTTTAGTTTTTTCTTTAGCTAAATAGACAGCATGTGCCAAGCCTTTATATTCTTCTTGTTCTATAAAAGAAATATTAAGAAGTGGGTACTTTTTTGTAATATAATTTATTACTTCATTTTTCAAGTACCCAACGATGAATATAATCTCTTCTACATCATTAAAAGTCTCAACCTCGTCCATAATAAAATCAATTATACTTTCACCAGCGATTGGTAGTATAGGCTTTGGTTTTGTCGTTGTATGTGGCTTTAGTCTTGTACCTTGTCCTGCGGCAGGGATAATAATTTTCATTTCTTAATTTCCTTAAAGTGTTTTTATTTATTCATTACTTTACTTAACAATATACCATCTTTTATTTCATTGGCTTTACTTTCACTTTCTAAATATTTTACTATCTCTAAAGCAAATAGTGTAGAAGTTGCTGGCCCTTGAGATGTTATAATATTTTTATCTGTAACAACAAGTTCATCTTTAATATAATTTCCTATTGATATAGTAGATTCATAACTTGGGTAGCATGTGTAATTACAATTGAGAACCTCTGCTGCGGCTAAAACTGTTGGTGACGCACAAACTGCTGATACCAATTTCTTGTCCCCATGCATTTTTTTTATTATGTCCAAAACTAACATATTACCTTTTAATGCATTAGCACAATCATCTCCACCGGGTAAAGATATAGCATCGAATGATTTATAATCTATATTTGATAATAATTCATCTGCCTTTATTATTATATTATTGGCACCAGTTATATTTAAATCGTCAGTTATAGAAGCCGTTACAACTTCAATTCCTGCTCTTCTTAACACATCAACAATTGATACAAACTCTAACTCTTCGAAACCATAAGCAAATGGAACTAATACTTTTTTAGACATAAAAGTCTCCTTCAACAAATTTTAGAAATTTAATATTTAAATCCTATTACTTTGAGTATAATATTTAAGCCTATAATAAGCAAGAAGATTAACAACTTCAGAATAACTTTTTACACCCTGCTTTTGATTATTCGCTTTAAGATAGGTATCATTTACTTTTGAGCTTATTTTTGATATTGGTTTATTGCGATATTCACTCCAAAAACTATAGTAATCTTTTATATCTTTTAATACTTCGGGACTAATTTTAGATACAATTTTTTTATATTCTTCATTTTTGTCTAATGCAGATAGTGTATAGAGTAATGCCATAAAGGTTGCGGAATATTTTATATATAAATCATCACTTTCGAAGCATGCCATATAAGCTAAGAAATTTGCTTCGTCTTCATAAGAAATTCCTATTTGATGCGATAGTTCATGTGCAATTGTGAATGGTAAACTGATATTTGGAATCATTTTATTAAAGTTTGCTTCAGATGTGAATGGGCTATATATGCCTGTAATTTGTAGCATTGAAAATATTTTTGATGATATTATTGGTTTAGGCTTTGAGTATCTGACATCTAAAAATGAATAGTTATTAAAAACAATTTCATAATTCTTATAGATATAATTATTTATTTCTTCTATGCTATATATTTTTTCTGATTTACTTATTTCTTTCTTTAAATAATTAGCTTCTTCAATTAAAATTGTCGCAAGCTCCTCAATATCTTCTTGTGTTGGTTTATAGTTTTCATTATATGATTTTAATGGAAGACGATAATAATTGAGTCCCCATATACTCATAAAAATTATATATATTATTAAGCAGGTTGAAACTAAATAAAATATAGTTTGCATAAAAAAGTCGAGTGGGTTTGTTTTCAATAGAATTAATATGTGAGCATAGTTTTTAAATATTAAAAAAGCTATGAAAATAAAACTTAATACAATTAAAATTTCAGCTATAGAAATTGGTAAAATCGATGTTAGTTTCGAAAGTATAGTAGTTATTACTTTGTATATTTTTCGTGAGTATATATATTCTATTATATAAGCGAAGTGAGTTAATAATTTTATTAAAAGAGCTAAAACTATAATTATTGCCAAAAATATAAATTTATTTTTATTCATAAATTAAACTTTTATTATTAGCTTGTCTTTTTTTGATTAGCTTCAAGTATTCGTTTTAATGAATCATGCGTCTTTTTGAAATCTTCAGCACTTTGAACTTCACCCAAGTAGTTAGCTATTGATCTTAATACATCAACCATATTAATAGATAAAAGCATATCTTCATCATTTTTATCTGTAACTTCATACTTTATTCTATAGGCATCAATAGATTTAGATATTAATTTTTTTATAAGAATCATAGTTTTCACCCTTTCTTTATATCCATCGATAGCAGGGTTTGTATTTTTAATATAAGTTTTATAGTCTATCATATTTTTAGCAAGAATAGCTATTCTTTTATCTATTTCAATGAGATTCCATTTCCACTTACTATTTTCACCAAATAAATGCTTTAGATATTTACTCGTATAGCATAAATAGATTATAATTTTATATTTATATTGGTCAGTAATTTTATTTTCTAAGTGTTCATGTACTTCAGAATTTGTTAATAATGATCCATTAACATCCAGTCCAAATGTATCTTCTAAGTATGTGACACTAGTACTTAAGGCAATTCGAGCATCAGTTGTCGTCGACTCCATACGGCTATCAATTTTATTTAATGCGATATCAGCCATATTGCAAAAATAATTTGATATTTGTATATACTTAAAAGCTAATTCAATTTTTTTTTCTTTTACAGCAAGTTCATCTTCGATTGTAGCTATTTCTGTTTCTATAAATTTAGCTTCATTTGATACTTTAGTTAGAGCCGGTTTATAGACATCTTGCATCTTCAGACATTCTGCTTTTTCTGTTTCGGTTACTTTTTTCATAATATTATCCTACTATAGGTTTCGGAATTTTTATGCTATTTTTAAAGTCTTACTCTAAATAACTGGGTAAAGAGATAAAAAAAGTAGTAACACTGAATTCATTTTTTTTGCTCTCAACTTTTATATTACCATCATGTGCTTCAATGAGTCTTTTGCAAGTAGCAAGTCCTATACCTATGCCATGGCTTTTGGTGGTGAAAAATGGAGTAAATAATTTATGCATTATATTGGGTTCTATATAAGAATTTGTATTTTCAACTATAATATCAATTATATTATCTCTATATTGATTTTTTGAAACATTAATACTAATTATCGATAAGTCGTCTTCAGGCATTATGATATCAACGGCATTGACAATTAAGTCAAGTAATACCTCATGTATTCGAGTATAGTCCCAAGATACTTTCGCCGACTCGTCATAACAAGTTGTGAAAAATTTAATGTCTTTACCACTTCTTTTGATATACTCTTTACCTAAGATATAAAGAGAGTTAAGTAAACTATCTAAATTAAATTCTTCTATTTCTAAATTAGCATTTTTAGCAAAAGATAAATTCCTTTTTATATAAACCTCAAGTTGTTCAACTTCATTTGCTATAATTTTTGCATATTCTTTTTCTTTACCATCTTTTAGAGTTTTCACTAGTCGATTAGCAAAGCCTCCAATTGGAACCATAAAATTTCTAAGGTTATGAACCGTTGATGAAGTCATCTCTCCTATAACTGCTAAATGTTGTAAATCTATTAAGTTTTTTCGAGCTTCTTTAACTTCTCTATCAATTTTTTCAGATTTATTATAAATAGCTGAATATTCAATAGCAATTGCTGCTTGACGACCAAACATTCTTAAATAGTCTAAGTCATAATATGGTATAGGTTTGTCTGTAAATGTATTATCAACGACAATAACACCAATGCAGTCTTGGGCGTTTACTATTGGAATTATAGCAAATGGTTTTTCTCCAAACATATTTGTATATTGTTTTAGTTGTTCTACTTTATTATTATTTACATTAATCATATTCATCGATTTTTTATATTTAAATACTTCAAAAAATAATTTACAGTTTTTATTATTTGGTATTACAGTATTTAAAAACTGTTGGTTCAGTTCCCAAGAACTACTAAATGTACTTTGATCCATCGTCAGTAATATTTTTTCTCTAAGAGCATAACTATCAAAAGTTTTTATATGCCCCCATATATTTTCTGAATCTTCGCCGTCTTTTGGGGCAACACACATACGTCCTCTGAATACATTAAATTCTTTATCATAAATGAATGCGAATGCTCTATTGAATGCGAATACATCACCTATTGTAGCTATTGTTAGAAGAAAGAATAAAATGTCTTCTTCTTTGGATTTATCTAATAGAATATTACTAATATCATATAAAGTATTAAGCCTTGATATATGTTGCTTATTTTTACAATTAGCATGTGCTAAAAGACTTATATAGTTCTGTTCTGATATTTTACTTGATATACTTGTGGCTAATGCTGAAAATATATTTTTATCACTTTCTAAAAAGTAACCCAATGGATTTTCGGCAGTTTTTAATGGATCAATAATTACTATATATCCAGATAAAATATTATCTACAGTGATGGGATGAAACATTATAGAACGTTCAGCTATAGACTTCAAAAAACTATATTCTTCTTTCGAATGTATATCATTTATTAATACTAGCTCTTTTTTATTGAAATTTAGTAAATCGAGATTTTCTCTTAAAATATCTCTATCTAAATCGAGATTATTTCCAACTTTTCCAACTAAGGTCGTTCCGTTTGGTTGCTTAACTTTAATTAAAATTTTTTCAGATGAAAATATATGAACTATTTCAGTTGCCATATAGTCCATAAAGCCCTCAAAGTTTACTATCTCGCCGAGCTTTAAATATAATTTACTTAGTGAACTAAGTTGTTTGCTTTTATGTTGATACATAGACATCTGTAGAACATTTTTTACATGCATGGCAAAATAGCTTGATATAAATTCTAACTTTTTTAAATCTTCTTTAAAATCTTGAGTAGAATCAATTTTCGATCTTATAACAAGCATTCCTATTGGTGTCGGTTGCGAAGATATTGGTAGTGCTAGCTGTGTTTTATAATTAATAAATGTCTCATCATCGCAGAAATATTTATTGTCTCCGATATAAGTTTCTTTATCTGTAAATATTTTTTTAGAAAAGTCATTAGATGTTGGGTAATAAATTTTACAGACATGAACTCTATCAAGCCCATAGACGCCACGTAATATTAATAATTCGCCAGTTGGTAAATATATTTCGGCTGTTTCAAAATTAAAGTAATTGCAGATTTTTTCTAAGAAAGTATTAATTATTATATCAACCTCATTGGTAGAAGCCGATTCTAATAGTGTAGAAAATAAATCTAGCGTAAACTGTTCAAATAGTTTATCATGCTCCATTTTTACATCCTATATTTTTAAGATACATTAAATACTTTAACCTCATGAGCTAAAAATTCTATGCTACTTTCTTTTGATATATTACCCAAAGAGTTTTCAAGTGAAATATCTTCTTTCAATTTATAAGTAATACAATCTGTAAATATTTCAGTGCTATCCGAAGTATTTATAATAATCATTAATTTTTCATTACCATTAGAACTATATTTATATAATTTTCTAAAATAGTTTTCAGATGTTTCAATATCATCACTTTTATTTTCTTTTTTCTCTTCTTCTTCTTTTTCTTTTTCTTCTATTAGATTAATCGATTCTAATTTACCTTCGCCAGATAATATATCATTTTGTTTTACGTACTCAATTAATCTTTTAATATAATCTGACAAGTCATAATTTATACTTTCATAGTCATTTTCATTGCCACTAACGACATTACATTCTTTTAGGAAGCCATATTCAAAACCAATAGTAATCATCCACATATCACAAACAATAGCAGTGAAAAATGCTCTTTGTTTTACTTCTGAGATGTTTCCATTATATTCTTTTATCACTCTTTCTGTGTCATGGTTTTCAGGGAATGCAACTTGTTTAGCATGTTTTATTGTCTCTTCATATTGATTGATAAACCATTCATCGCTATAATTCCACCATTTGGCACTACTCGCAACATAATCAAAGCCTGCATCGCTTAAGAGTATAATATCTTCGATGGGGCATCCTAAAGTTTCAGCAAAAAATACAGAATCTTTTTTATAGTTTTTAGCATTGTTTATTAAATAACACCACAGTTTATTTGTAACCTTATAAGCAGCATCACATCTAAAACCTGAAAAGCCTAAGTCTATATTATGCTGTATTAAATTATTCCAGTAATTCCATAAATTATCAATATCTTCACTTTCTTCATTATTGAAACTAGCTAAGTCCCCCCATTCAACAAGTTCTCCATTATCCCATGCTGATGGAGAAACAAGCTCATCATCTTTTAATATATACCAATTTTTATTCGTCTTTGTAAGTACACAATCTTTTGATGAATGATTAATAACTAAATCGATCATTACTTTTATATCTATATTTTTACAATACTCTAAAAATTCTTTAATTTCTTTTTCTGCCTCTTTAGTCTCCCCACTTGAAAAATAGTTATTGTTATATGAATAATAATCTTTTGTGGCATATAAGCTTCCACTAAACCCGGGGTATGTTATAGGGTTTATATATATCCAACTAAAACCCATTTCTTTAACTCTTGCTACATGTGAGTACCAATTTTTTATATTACCTAACATACTTGGAAATAAATTATATATAGCTACTTTCATTTGGTTCTGCCTATTTTTAAGAATTGTAAATTAAATTAAATACATTATAATTATAGTACATATTACGCATAAAATAAAGTAAAATAGGAGTTTTAATTTATGTCTGAAATAAAAGTTAGTAAAGAAAAGTTATACGAAGCCATTTACGGTAAATTTTTATCTGCAGGAGTATCTGACATTCAAGCAGAAATAGTAACCGATGTTTTATTATATGCCGACTTAAGGGGTGTTAGTTCTCATGGGGCATTAAGGGTATCTCATTATATAAATAGAATTGAGGCTGGTGGACTAAATTTAAATTCGAAATTTGAAATAAAAACTATTAAACCATCGATTGCATTAATGGATGCTGATGGTGGCTTTGGACATGTGGCATCTAAATACGCCATGGAGTGGGCTATAAAAACTTCACAGGAGCAGGGTATTGCTGTTATTGGAATTAAAAACAATACTCATTGTGGAGCTTTAGGTTATTACTCAAATATGGCTGTAGCAGATAAAAAAATGAGTTTAGTGTTTGCGAATTCTGATGCTTGTGCTGCACCATTTGGCGGAATAAAATCTTTTTTTGGAACAAATCCTATATCTTATGGAGTGCCTGCGAGAGTCGATAATATAATTGCCGACATGGCGACTAGTGAAGTTGCTTTTGGTAAAATATTAAATTGTCGTGCTAATGGCATAACATCTATTCCCTCAACTTGGGGCATCGATGAAAATGGAAATCCAACAACCGATCCTCAAAAAGTTAAATATGTTTTACCATTTGGCGGTTATAAAGGTTTTGCTATTATGACCTTAGTTGAAATACTTACGGGAGTTTTAATCGGTGAGGTTTATGGAAATAATGTAGCACCAATGTATGCGAATCTTGATAAAAAAAGAGACACTTCTAGTTTTATTTTTGTTATAGACCCTGGTATGTTTAATGGATTAGATTCTTTCCTTGACAAAATGCAAGAATTTATAGATGACATACATTCACAGCCTACTTTGGATAAAAGTAAAAAAATAACTTTACCTGGAGATGGCTCAAAACAAAGATTTTTAGAAAACTCAAAAAATGGTATTAATTTAGCAGATTCTATATATAGCTATATTTTCGAATAATTGAGTTTGAAAAGTTGATTTTATATTTTTTTAGATGTAGAATATGTGGAATAGTTTAAAAAGAGGTTAGATAATTATGTTCAAAGGTACAACTATTTGTGCTGTTTATAAAGATGGAATTACAGCTATTGCTGGTGATGGACAAGTTACATTAGGTGATACTGTTATGAAGGCTAATGCTTGCAAACTTAGAAAGCTTTATAATGGAAATGTTATTTCAGGATTTGCTGGTAGTACGGCCGATGCTTTCACATTATTTGAGAAATTTGAAAAAAAACTTGGCGAGTATTCTGGTGATTTAGTTAGAGGAGCTGTGGAGCTTGCTCGTGAGTGGCGAACTGATAAAATGCTTAAGAACTTGCAGGCATTACTTATTGTTGCAAGCAAAGACAGAATGCTTCTTATTTCAGGTACTGGTGATGTTATAGAGTCGGATAATAATATTTTAGCCATAGGAAGTGGTGGACAATATGCGAAAGCTGCAGCCATTGCTTTGTCTGAAAACACAGATTTAACTGCCAAAGAAATAGCGATGAAGGCTTTAGAGATTGCAGCTACAATATGTATATATACTAATAATAATATATCGCTGGAGGTTATAGAATAATTATGATTATTGATATGATAGAAAATGAGCTTACGCCTAAAAAAATAGTTGAAGCTCTTAATTTATATATTATAGGGCAAGAGGCTGCTAAAAAGTCGGTTGCTATTGCTCTTAGAAATAGGTATAGAAGAAAGTTATTATCGGATGACCTTAGAGATGAAGTTGCGCCAAAAAATATTATTTTAATAGGGCCTACTGGAGTTGGTAAAACTGAAATAGCTAGAAGGCTTGCTAAATTAGTTAATGCTCCATTTATTAAAGTTGAGGCGACTAAATATACTGAAGTTGGATATGTTGGTCGTGATGTAGAAAGCATGGTTCGTGACTTAGTAAATGCTG
>CAMQVF010000003.1 GCA_947038115.1 uncultured Spirochaetia bacterium | reverse complement strand
GAGTTAAAAAGATTAGAAGAGCAAGAAAAACTGGAAGAGTTGAAAAAATTAGAAGAGCAAGAAAAAACTCCATTTGTTCAGACAAGAAATGTTACTGAGCATTTAAAAGTTGAGACTCAAAATAATATAGTAGAGAGCAATTTTCACAATTCAAGAAAAGATGATTTGCCTTTAGAGCCTTCACATGATGAAAATAGAGAGGTTCTTGTTGCACTTAATGAGGCTAAGGGTTTAAGAAATGAGGATCAAGCTCATGAAAATAACCAGCCTTCGAATAATGATTTTGAAAAAGAAGAGGAATCGAAGCCACCATTTGATATTGTGGCAAATGATGAAATGAGAATGCATCAAATTCGTGGCAATAAACCTTCATTGGGTGATAGTATTTCAAGTGATGAATTGGATGTGCCAGCTTTTTTAAGACGCAGTATAGAGACTAGAAAAGGTCGATAGTAATTATTACTCAAGAGGTGTTAAATACTTGTTAAATATGGATATCAAATTATTATCTAGAGCTTTATGCTTTTTAGTTTTTTTTAGCACTTTACTGTACTCTCAAAGTCAATTTGATGAATCTGTAAATCAAGCCACAACTTATTATGAAAATCGTCAATATTCTGATGCCATAGCAATACTAGAAGCTTTTTATCCTGAAAATAGATATAAGTTAGAAAGTTCACTTTTACTTATTGATTCTTACATAAAAACAGGAAATTATAATAAAGCAAATGTAATAATAAATGATTTAGTGAAGTATCATCCAAGAGCTTTTACAGTTTTAGAGCGTAAATTAGAAATTCTTTTAATGCAAAATAATTTAGGTGAGTCTCGTGGTATTATAGCTCAAATTTTATCACTTGACAGTAAAAACTATTTTGCGAGTTATGGCGAAGCTCTATTAAATGAAAAAACAGGCTATATGAAAAGTGCTGTGCCATTATACGAAAAGGCTATATTAATATCGCCATCAAGGTCAGAGGCAGTTTTAGGGCTTGCTTATTTAGAACTTAAGCTTGGAAATCCAGAGCGAGCTTTCACACTTTTTAACCGCAATATAAAAAATAATCCTCGAATGGCAGAAAGTTATTATAATTTGGCTAATTATTATTATATAACAAAGAATTATGAAAAGACAATTACTGAGCTTAATAATGCATTTTTTTATTATAAAGATTATACAGATGCATTAATTCTTAAGGCTTATACTTTATCTGAACTTAAAAGATATGACGAGTCGTTAACTATTCTTAAATCGATAGATGAAGCCCATTTTACTTCAGGTGATAAAAATTATATTATAGGTGCTCTATACGAAGAGGGTGCAAATTACGAAGAAGCTAAGAAATATTATGTGAAATATTTGATGAAATTTCCTGATGATGAACTTGGAAGAACAGCATATGAGCGAGTTCTTTTTTATTTATATCCTAAAGCAAATCATGAAAGAGATAGAGCGGGGCTTTATTATGCACCACTTGCAGCATATTACGGCAGGCTTGCTGATCCTATAAAGGGTTTTGCTTATTATAATAGAATTTTAAGACTGAACCCTGCTAATACTTATGCTCGTATGTCGCTTTATGATATTTATAATACTCGTGGTTATAAAGAAAAGTCATTTGAAGAACTTTCTATTGCTAAAAATATAAACCCGACTAATAAAGATATTCTTTATAAGTTTAATAATACTGAAAGAATGCTATCAAGAAATATTTTATCTAAGTCATGGGGTATTGATCAATATGCGTTAAAGAGACCCGGATATACTGTTGCAATAACAGATACTTTGGTTGAGCAATTAGGAAGCCCTAAAATGCTTAATATGGCTATGTATGACAATTTAGCCTATGCTTTGTCGCAATATAAAAGAATGAATTTAGTTGAGCTTTATACTAATAATGCTTTGGGCTCAAGTTTTGATAATTTGCTTTCAAAAAATAATGTAGATTTTTATTTGACTGGAAGTATTTCAAAGGGTAAAAATAATATCAGTTTAGTTTTAGACTTAATCGATGTCAGAAGTCGACGCTCTGTTACAAACTTTATTATTTTCAAAGATGGCAATTATAATATGATGAATGCTTCTGCTGATATAGGATCTTATATTAATAATTCTATTCCATTTTATGCTAATATTATTAAAATTTATGGTGATAGTCTTTATATAAATGCTGGCAAGTGGCATGGTATTACAAATGGTATGACATTTGCGGTATATGATACTGACAAAGCGTATTATAATATTAAGACTAAATCTATAGATAAAAAACCAACTGATATAATATCTATTCTAAAAGTCGTGAGTGTTGATGAGAATGTTTCGCTTCTAAAAGCTTTAGACCCTCGCTCATTGAATAATGTGAGGCTTTATCAAGTTGTCGCACCATATACAGTAGATACACCTGTCGACATCGCTGCTAATTAAAAATGAGAAATATTATAGGTGTTTATGGTCTTTTAGCTTCAGGCAAAACGACATTTTCTAAAACACTTTCTAGTTATATTAATGCATTATATATAAGTGCTGATGAGATTGGTCATTTGGCTTTAACATCAAAAAAAGATGATATAGTTAATGCATTTGGACTTAGCATTTTGGATGAAGATAATAATATAAACAGAAAAACTTTGGGTCGAATTGTATTTTCTGATAAAAAAAAACTTAAAAAATTAGAATCGATTTCTCATCCATTCATTTTAGATCAAATAAAAAAAATAATAGAAAGCACTGATAAAGACATAGTTATTGAAGCAGCACTTCTTCATCGAATTAAAATTGATAAATTATGCAATTTAAAGATATATATTGATAGTAAGGTTTCATCTATTGTAAGTCGACTAAAAAACAGGTCTATAGATGAGGATAAAGCCCGTAAACTCATAAAAATTCAAAGAGACGTAAAAATTAAGAAATCTGATGCCGATATTGTGGTTAAGAATATGAGAGATTATAAGAAACTTCTTGTAATTACAAAAAAAATAGGACTACAATATGGATCAGAAAGGTTATATAAAAAACAACGGCGAAGACAAATCACCTACAAATAATAGGCAAAAGCGTTCTCAAACATTGTATGTGATAAATTTCACTTCTATAAGGCTCACATTATTTTTTGTTTGTTGTCTTGCTATTACAGCATTCATTTTTTCTGTAGGATTTTACTTAGGTACAAGTAGGAAAAATACTGCAGTAGCCGTAAATGACGCTTCAGCCTCTATTTTGCTTAGAGAAGATGCGACAACTATGAAGTCTATTTCTGTTCCTAATGGTGCTGATGCACTTGTTGAAAAAATAGAAACTAAACCTAATGATGCACAAATTTTAGATATGACAACTTTATCGCAGATGGGTTCTGCTTCAAATGAAAATATTGTTGTGTTTAATAATAAAGATTACAATGAGTATACAAAAGCATTGTCAGAAGAGCTTGCGTTGATTAATGATTCAGTTAATGCTATCAATAAAAATGATACACCTAACACAACTTATAGCCCTGAGAAATATTATGTTGTGCCTGATGCTAAGCCTCCAGTGGCGTTTAAGGCAGATAATAATAATGTAACAAAAGTGCCTTATGGAAGTACTTCAACTTATAAAGATGTTATTTATTTTATTCAAGTAGCTGTTGCATATAATAAAGATAATTCATATTCTTCGTTAGATACTTTAAAGAAAAACTATCCTAAAGCTTTTATACAAGAGGATCAGACTAAAAGTGGTACTACTATGTATAAGCTAAAAATAGGTCGCTATAATACTAAAGAAGAAGCGGAAACTGCATTACAAAGATTAAAGCAAGTTAAGGCTTATAAAGATAGTTATATTTACTCAGCTAAGAAATAATTTATAATTGCAAATTGTCGTCGTCATTATCATCATCGTCGGTAGAATCTTTAGTAGTAGGTGGAGTAAAGCTTAACAATCTAAGCCCATCTGCTCCTAAAACCGACTTTAACGCCATAATGAATGCGATATTTTTTTCTGATACAGTCGAAGTTTTAAATAATTTCATTGCATATCTTGCTATATTAATCCCATCTCGTACAGAAAAAGAAGTATTATGTGTATGTGATTTCTGCAAAAAACCTACTGTAATTTTCAATATGTCTTCATCGGCAAATGGTATATTCATTTTTAATATATCATATTCTTCTTTCATATCAGGATATGGAAGTTCGATTGTTGGTTGAAGCCTCGAGTGAATATATTCTGGCAAATCAAAAGTAGAAGCATCATCATTCATTGTAGCAATTATTCTAAAGTCAGGATGAGCCTTAATTTTTATTCCAGCAACAACGCTTTCAACATAGCGTCTGTCGTCCAAAAGAGGAGCTAGTGAAGCCCAACTTTTTTCACTCATTCTATTTCCCTCATCGAGAATAGCAACGCCACCTTTAATCATCGCAGTAACTAGGCTTGAGGCATGATAGCTTATTGTGTTATTCGATGAAATTACAGGCATTATAATTAAATCTTCAGGGCGAGTATCCACAGTACATTGAAAAATATAAACATCTTTTTTAAGCATTTCGCTTGCAACATAATAAGAAAGTGTTGTTTTTCCAGTGCCGGGTTTTCCAACTATACGAGGGTTTAGAGGTATATCTTCGTCATCTATTATTGTCCATGAAGCCATAAGTTGTCTTATTAAGTCATTTTGACCAGTCCACTTCACATTTAAATTATCAGGATGTGCTAAGGTTATTTCCACATTCTCTATTTGAATCTTTTCCATTTTTGCTCCCAGTTAATCATTAAGTAATCATAATTAAGAATAGAAAAAAAGTCAATGATAATTAATTAAGATAAGTATGCATTTAGTATTATCGGTGGGTATATAATATATCATCAATTAAATTAATTCTTATTGTTACATATTATATTTTTTTAGAGAGTAAATATTTGTAATTAGTAAGTTGATATTATTGAAAAATAGATTAGTAATTTTTTAATAGAAATATATAGAAAGTACTAATACTCACTGTGTATGATTTATTTAAACTATAAAAAAAGAGGGAGCTTTTTACTCCCCCTCATTTATAATTTTTTTACTGTTTTTTAAATTCTTGCATACCAATAATTTCTGATTTGGTTCCATCAGGTTTATCTTGTCCTGTGATTGTTGCTTTATTTAAATTACTATCATAAAAAGTTATTTCAACCGGGAAACCATTGTATGTAAATTTTAATACAGTGTCTTGTGTAGAAGTTGAAACAGCACTACCACTAATAGTTGTTAGAGTTATAGGTATACCTTGAGATCCTTCAAATGTCCAAGTGCCAACACCACTTGCATTTATAGTTATGGTTACATATTTTCCATCATCACTTATTTTATTTTCAGATAAGTAAGATCCTGCACGCTTTTGCATATTAATAATATCAATGTTTTTAGGGGCATAAGGTTTTGGTATTGTTACTTTGCTTGCTTGTTTAGTTAATGTATACTCTGTTCCTGCATTTCCAAAGAAACTACCTGCAGGTATAAATTTTACAGTTTTATCATCAGTAAAAGTTATTTTGCTATCTCCAACTAAACGGCTACCATTAAACTTAAATGTAAAACTATCTGCATTTGAATTTGGGTCACCAAAAGTACCATCAACAGTTGTCGCTGGGTTTATTTCATTATTGAATGAAGTTGATACTATAGACCCTGTACCATCTGCATTAATGCTTAAAACCATCATAGCGTCAGCTGCTTTGTCAGTTTTACCATAGCTAACTAGATAATCTCCTGCTCTTTCTGATAACTTTAGTTGTGCTGGATCATCACTTGAACAACTAATTGCCAATGTTGCTAATAATAGCGTCATAATTAAAACTATTTTTTTCATTTTCGATACTCTCCTTGTTTTTTTACTATCAATGAGACTATTAATATATTATAGCTAGGCAAAATGACACTTTATATAAAAGTATTTATTATCAAAAAATCTATATAGTTTAGAAATTTAAAAAATTATAAAAATAAATATTATATATAAGTAGTAATTTTATATAAATATAGTTTTTGTATATAGTTTATGTTTTAGCTAAATATGTTTATGCTTGATTATAAAAAAAATTAGGAGCGTAATAATGTTTAAAAAAATCCCCTTTTGTGTTTTGTTTTTGATAGTGTTTCTTATAGCATCTTGCAGTAGTTCAGATCCAGGAGAAGCTGTAGGAGTGGAGCTAGACTCGGAAGTAGATGTTAAACCAGAAGTACCGGGTGAAACATCATATTATTATATAGATGGTAATGCTGCATCACTACTTAGTGAAATACCAACAGCGTCAGGTGATTTAAATGTTGCTTATGAAGATGGTGTAATCTATCCAAATTCAATATCAGCTATGGTTATAAAAGATTCTAATAATAAGTCGTATGAAGTGCAAGATAATATAGCTCCAACTATTACTTATGGACCAATGCCAAACGGAGCAATCGATATTGGGTCTAGTAAATTAACACTTACTCATGTAAAAGAGGGAGGCTCTTGGAAAAATGCTGTTATGGACAAATCTACATGCGAGACAGCAGGACTTACAGAGATGACTATGCCTGCAGTGGCGACTCATACTGCTGCTTGGGAATCAGGTCAATTCATACAAACTTCTGGCTATGCTGGAGTTACAGGATATGCCTATAATAATTCTGGTACAAGTCTTGAGCCTTATGTTTACTTGGTTGCCGATTTAGAGGAAGGCAATCTATTTTGGAAGATCAAAGCATCGACTCAGAAGAGTATAAAATTCAGCATATTATATATAAAGACTTGTGAGGATGGAAAATCTTACGGAATTGAAACTCCTAGTGTAACTGAGTCGATGATCCAGCCAAGTTATAATGGCATTAGAACAGTTTCATTAGCATCACTTACAGATGAAGCGAAGATATCTCTTTTAGATGATGGAGATGGATATAAAGCTTATATGGTTGTTACTGAAATTTCTGGTGTTGCAATTTCTGGTGATAATCGCTATATATTAGCAGCTCGAGAAATGCCAAATCGTCAATAAATAAAAAAGTATTAAAATAAAAATATGCCCTCTATGAAAGATTTAAATTATTCATAGAGGGTATATTTATTAATTAAAATTATTCTAACTTAAACTCTTAATCATCCAGTTCTTACCTTCGACTAATCTTGTTACAAGCATAGAAGCCACAGTGTCGCCTGTTGCATTAATCATAGTGGCTGGTGGGTCAACTAAATAACCGATAGTCGCAATGATAGGAAAAGCCTCGGGTGGGAATCCATACATTGATACTATAAGCATTTCGCCGATGAGTCCTCCACCGGGTACACCCGACATAACCATACCACCTACTAGTGATAGTAAAATGGCTGTAGCATAAGTTTCTACACCTGCGAAAGGTATTCCATATATTCCAAATAAAAATGATATTTTAAGAACTGTGCTTATTACTGTCCCGTCCATATGAGCAGTCGCACCAATTGGTAGCACAATATTACTTATGTCTCTTGGAACTCCAATTTTTTCACATGCTTCGATATTTACAGGTAGTGTGGCAATAGAGCTTTGAGTAGAAATTGATGTTACTATAGGAGCAATTAAATATTTTATCGATTTAATTCCTTGCTTGCCTCCCGCAAGATACATATATATAGGAAAGAACACTACTAAATATAAAAAACATAGAGGATAATAAATGACCATAGCTCTTGCATAAGAGCCTATAAGTTCTTTTCCATATTCCCCAGTTATAGCAGCAAAGTATGCTCCAAGCCCGATGGGTGCATAATACATGAGTATCGAAATCATTTTAATAAAAACTTTCGAGAGTGCATCGAGTGCACCAGATATCATTTTTGCTTTTTCACCCATTAGATTAACACTTATTCCAAAAAATATTGAAAATAGTATGAGTGGTAGCATATGCTGTTTTGAAAGCACTTTAGGGAAATCGTCGACAGTAAAAGTAGAAACGATTTGATCAGCCGTGCTTAGTGGATTAACTATTTGGGTTTCAGTTATGTCGATATTAACCCCTTTGGCAGGCGGAAAAATAGTTACAGTAACTAAAATTAAAACTGAAGCGATGAGTCCAGTTGAGACGAAAACTAATATCAAATTTTTAAGTATATTTCTCAATCGTTTGATACTATTTATACTCGACATAGAACTACTAATTGTTACAAATACCAAAGGCACAACAATGGTAAACATTGCATTAATGAATATGTCACCAAAAGGTTTTAATACTTTAGCTTTCTCACCAAATACTATACCAATTATACTTCCTATAAATATTGAACCTAGTAGTATTAACGCAAATTTGTATTGATTTGGTTTTTTCTTGATTGTCTCCATAATTATTCTCCTTTTTATAATTTTTTATCTATTAAGGCTAAAATTTTAGCACACTCCAAAATATCGGGTTCTATTTTATTAAAAATATTTTTAGAATTATTATATGTATCGCTGATTAAATTAATACCCCAACTTATGCCAGTATTTATTTTTCCAGTCATAACTAAATCATCAGTAATTATAACACCTTTAAAGCCTAGTGTATTTATTAATATATCTTTATGTTTAGAAGATAAGCTTGAAGGTAGCTTTTTATCGATTTTATTATTTTTTATATGAGCGACTAAAACCATATCAGCACCAGCCTCAATGCCTTTGATAAACGGAATAAAGTCACGTTTTTTTAACTCGCTTACTGAAGTATTAATTGTAGGAAATTTAACATGTGAATCGATATCAGTGTCACCATGCCCGGGGAAATGTTTTAACGCTGTGATAATGCCAGCATCATTTTGCCCTTTTACACTTGCTACAACCATTTCAGAAACTCTTTTAACATTTGTGCCGAATGTTCTCTCATAAATATATGAATTAGTATCAGTTGCTATGTCGCAAACAGGGCCTAATATAGTATTTATTCCTAAGTCTAGAAGAAATTTTGATCTATTATATGCCGTTTTATAAGCATAGTCTGTACTCGCAGAGTTCCCAATATCGATAGCTCTAATTTTTACAGCCTTATCCCATGAAATTCTATAGACGTTTCCACCTTCTTGGTCGATTGCTATAATCATTTTTTTATTGACTTTTTGTTTTAAGTCGTATGTTAGTTTTTTTAGCTGTTTTTCATTTTCGATATTATGTTTAAATAAAATTATACCTTGAACTTTATTATCTTTAAGCTCTTTTATAGTGCTTTCACTCAAAATTTTATCTTTAATACCAACCATAGTAATAAGTCCTCTGCGAGACTTTTTATCCATTTTATAAACTCTGTCGATATATTTAGCGAGCTTTGGGTTTTGTGTTTTGAGTAATTGAATATCTTCTTTTGAATATTCTTTTTTTGCCATAGTTGAACAAGAGGCTATGCTTAATAGAATTATTATTAAGATGATTATAACGAATATATATTTTATCTGCATTTATTTATATTTTATCCATAACTTTTTGAGCAATGAAATAGGCATCATCCTCGCTTAGAGTAGAGTAGAGTGGTAGTGTAACTTCTTGTTCATACATGCTAAATGAATTTTTATGATTTTCTATTTTGTATCCTAAATCGACATACGCTTTATGGGCGACTACTGGAAGATAATGCACATTTAATGTTATGCCATCTTCTTTTAATTTGTCGATAAAATTATTTCTTTGTTCTTCTTTATAGCCTTTTATTCTGAGTAAATATAGATGATATGAAGACTCTCTTAAATCATCTTTAAATGTCGGTAAAATGCATTTGTCAGATGATGCTAAAACTTCATTATAAATCGAGACTATTTTTTTTCTTTTGTCGAGCATTTCATCATATCGCTTAAGTTGAGACAAACCAATTGCCGCATGAATATCACTTAAATTATATTTATAACCAGGGAAATCGATTGAGTATTGCCAGCCACCAGTAGTTTTATCGAATGCACTTTTACTTTGTCCATGCAATGCCCACTGTGAAACTTCTTTATAAATAGTGTCCGCTGTTATGCCACCGATATCATTATATAATAAACACCCACCCTCGGCAGTCGTTATATTTTTTACAGCATGAAATGAAAAAGCAGTGACATCAGCTTGTGAACCCACAATTTCATTTTTATATTTGGCACCTATTGAATGAGCAGCATCGAGTAAAAATAATGGTCTTTTAAGTTCTTGCTGATATTTATTACTTGAAGGCTTGAATATATTCGACTTTGCTTTTAATACTTCTTTTATTTTTTCATAATAGTTTGGAAGCCCAGCGATGTCTACAGCGATAATGGCTTTCGTTTTATTTGTTATTGCTTTTTCAATATTTTCTATAGATATGTTAAAGTCGTTTTTAGTTTTATCATTAATATCAACAAAAATAACTTTAGCACCAGTATGATAAATTACATTTGCAGTTGCTGCATAAGTGTATGAAGTTGTGATAACCTCGTCACCTGCACCAATCCCAAACATTCGTAAAGCGATTTCCATAGCAGAAGTAGCTGAAGACAAGGCATTTACTTTTTTCGTATTTGTGTAAATAGATAAATTATTTTCAAAATCTTTTACTTTTTGACCACTAGTAATCCAGCCCGATTTAAGAACTTCCACAACCGCATTAATTTCATCTTCTGTGATATCTGGTGGTGAAAATGGTATAGCTTTTTTCATAAAAGAATTATCTCCTAAAAGTAATAATTCATTTTATATAAGAAGTTAGATTAAGTAAAGTTTTTTATTAATTATAAAAATCCTGTTTATCTTTTTTAGGTAGAATCATAGTTTCCATTTTTATCCCAATATTTTTCATTAATTTTTCGGTAGACTCTAGTGTTGCATTTCCTGTAACTTTACCTGGGGCATCGGTTATTAGTAATATCATTTTAGTTTGAGCATTGTAGTCAAATTGAGTAATTGCTTCATTTAATGCTTCATAAATAGGCTCTGATTTATCACCGCCACCGAAGGCTGAAAAATATTTAACTTCTCTTGCTATAGCACTAGGATCATTTGAAAAGTCTATTTTTTTTGTAACATATTTTTCGTTTTCATCTCTAAATAATACAAAACCTATTCTCGCAGTTTCATATTTCATAAATACACTTTGAGTTAAAGAATTGATATGTTCTTTTATATCCATAATACTTTCATTCATGCTATGAGTTGTATCAAGCACTATTACTATATCTATTGAAGATGTAGTATTTTCTAATATAGAACTAGTAATTTTGCTAGTTAAGTCATTAGGGGAATAAATATAGTTTAACTTCATATCAAGTGTTCTATTCATATTATTAAATGTAGAAACTGTGTCATTATCATAGCTATATTCATTATTTGCTTTTGGTGTTGGAATATCTTCTTCTATAATAATTATAGGATCAACATCAACAATATCTTCTATAATAATAGGTTCATCTTCTTCTAATAAAATTATAGAAGCTTCATCTCTTTCTTCTTCTTCAACTATTAATATACTTGAGTTCTCTTCATTAATAGAACTTAATACTAAATTATTATCCTCATCATCAGCCTCTTCAGTATTTGTTTCTACCGATACCACATTATTTATAATAGTTGGTATAATTACTTCATTATTAACATCGTTCTCGACAATAACTTCTTCTGTTATAATAACTACTTGATTATCATCATTGTCTTCTTGCTCAGCCTCTGTTATAGGACGCAACTGTGCAGGTCGACTTTCTTCTACTGGTGGTAGAGGTGGAGGCTCTGGTGCTACTATTATTTTAGAACCCGGTATAATATAATCTACAGGTAGGCTTTTTGTCTCACCTTCTTTATTGAAGACATTAAAAGCTAAATATCTATCTGTAGGTAATTCTTTAAAATATGCCTTAACTTTTAACACTTTGCCCAAATCGGTTTTATAAGTATTCGCTAAAATAATAGCCATATTATCATTTTGACTTTCTCCAAAAATGGTAGGTATCAATTTATATTGTCGACTAGTTGCACCCTCCCGCACATAGAAAGCATAGTCGCCTCTGTCACCGCCAGAATATGATAAATTAAATATGTATAATGCACCATCTCTTTCAATAGATTCAAGAGTTAAATATGGTTGTGTAGTGATATCTATTTTAGTTTTTAATATAATTTTATCATATTGATAAGCTATTTTTTCATTATTATTTTCAATATAAGCTTGCAATGTTATGCTCATATTATCAGTTATTTGAAAAGCATTCCCATTATTTGACTCATCTAAGTAAACATAATTTGGAATAAAAGTATAAAATGCATTGCCCAATTCTGGATGATTTATAGTATTACTCATTCTTATGGCAGATTCTTTACTATAAGAGTTGTCTCTATATAATGCCGACATCTTATCACTTTGAGTGTTTATAAATAATTCTATTCCTTTAGTCTGTCCTTTTTGTCTTATGTATAAAACAAAGCCATCTCTATTTTTTTCAATTATAGCATCGTCTTGATATATAGAAAGGCTGTAGGCATAATTATCCGTAGAATAAGTATTATATCCCTGTGAAAAAATTTTGCTATTGCTACTTAAGAAAAGTACCGAAATTGTAGTGAATAGTATATTAAATACTGCTTTTTTCATAATTTTACTCGACAACCCATATTATTAAAACATCTACAGTTTAATTCTCGGTATCAAGGTTATTAAATATTTGAAGTTATGTTAATACATCTTGAAATATTATAAAAAAAATGAGTATTTTATTTAAATATATCACTTGTGGCATCATACCACATAACAAAGTCTAAGTATTCGGGTGGAATTTGCACTAAATTACTATAATTAATTAAATGGCTTTCACATAACAAATAGTTTTTTTGTGTAAGATTTGTCTTTGGAGTGAAGCCCTGCGGTAATATATTTAATTTATCCATTTCTCTTAGAATATGTCTATCGAGTATTGCTAGTTTATTTCCAAATCCAATATTTCTTAAAAAGTGGCTTGCTTCTTTAAGACCATAGCCTTTAACTTCTTTCGCTAATTTATTTCTAAGTTCAATTATAGAATCATTTTTATTTGCATCATCAATATCTTTTCTAAGTGAGAATTCATTATTCTTAAAATAAAGTTCTCGAGCCAATAGAATATTTTGAGTTTTCACATTATGAAAGCGAACATATTTTTTTAATAGTGTTGATATCTCTTCGAAACCGCCATTAAATAATGCATCACTTTTAATGAGTTCAGATATTGTTTTGAATCCATTTCTAGCTTTTGTTTGAGGTGTGCAAAGACAGAAGCAAAGTTCGGCAAATAATCTGCCATCATTTCTTTTGTAAATACGTTTTAAAAAGTCGAGTCTTCTTGTCATTCTTCTATATAATACTTCATCTTCAAAAATTGAGAGTAAATGTTTCGAATATTCTTCATTCATAATTAAAATCAAACCTTTATATTATTGCATTATCTTTATATTTTATATTATATTGATAAAATACTAAAGCATGATAAAATTATTATATCTTAATTATAAGTATCAAGTAAGGAAAAATTTATGCGTAAAAGATCAGACATCATAAGAAGTCATTATATCGAGAGGGTTTCGAATTATTCAATACCT
This sequence comes from uncultured Spirochaetia bacterium, assembly GCA_947038115.1. Lineage (GTDB taxonomy): Bacteria > Spirochaetota > Brachyspiria > Brachyspirales > Brachyspiraceae > CAMQVF01. Next base: position 47,529 of record CAMQVF010000003.1, on the reverse strand, counting down.
GAGCATAGAGTTTTAGATTGGGCATCACATAAATCGCAATTTACCAGATTTGAAGTATTAATTAATATATTAAAAATAACAAAAGAGGGATTTAATAATAAAACCCTTCTCGATGTTGGGTCAGGGCTTGGTCATTTGGCCAAATATATTGACGGTAATAATATTAACATTAACTATGTTGGAATCGATTTAATTTCTGAAATGGTTGAGAGGGCAAAACAAACTTCATTTGATAATATTAATCCTAAATTTTTTGTCGGGGATATTTTTAAAGATTTAGATGTCTTGAATGGAATATCATTTGACTATGTTTATACATCAGGTATTTTTAATTTGAATCTTGGCAATAATAAAAAGTTTTTTAAAAATGCTTTAAAGTTGTTTTTAAATATTGCTAATGATGTTGTATGTTTTAATATGCTTGATGCTTCTTATAGTAAGTCATCTGATAGTGATTATTTTTACTCTGATAAATATGAAATTGTAGATATTACAAAAAAGATATTATCTAAGTCGGGTATAGCTTATAGTAGCATAAAACTTGTTGATAATTATTTGCCTAATGATTTTTCAATTGCTATATTTTTGAAGTAAAATAGTAATTGCTTTTAAAGTTAAAAAATGCTAGCATAAAGCAAACGGGCTTTAATTTTTTATTGCCTAAACTAGTATAAATCAAGGAGATATATTATGAGTAAAGAAATAATTAGTACAGATAAAGCGCCTAAGGCAATAGGCCCTTATTCACAGGCAGTAAGAATTGATAACTTGCTTTTCACTTCAGGTCAAATTCCTTTGGATGCTATAACAGGTCAGCTTGAAGAAAATGATATTACTAAGCAGTCGATCAAAGTTATGGAAAACTTAAAGGCTTTACTTGAGTCTCAAAAGCTTGATTTTTCGAATGTTGTAAAGACTACATGTTTTTTAAGCGATATGGCTAATTTTGCTTCTTTCAATGAAGTTTATGCTGATTACTTTACAGATACTCCTCCTGCAAGAAGTACTGTTGCTGTTAAGTCTTTACCAAAAGATGCATTAGTTGAAGTTGAACTTATTGCTTGCTTTAAATAAAAAAAGTTTGGTTTAATAATTTAAGTAAATAAATAGAGCTTTAGTTATCTTTTAATTAGATACTTAGAGCTTTATTTTTTGCTATGGAGATTAATTTATGAATATTAAAAATTTTATTGTTTTATTTGTTAAGGGAATGTTTATAGGAATAGCTAATGCCATCCCTGGAGTTTCTGGTGGAACTTTAGCTTTTGTTCTTGGTGTATATGAAAAATTAACATTTGCGATATCAGAGCTTCCTAAGTCTATATTGAGACCTAGAGAATTTTTAGAGCATATGAAAATATTAGTTCCAATAGGTTTAGGTGCTGGAATTTCTATAGTATTATTTTTAAGTGTAATTACTTATTTATTTTCAAACTTCGAAGTGCCTACAAAAATATTTTTCGTTGGGCTAATTTTAGGGTCTATACCGATTATATCTAAATCAATAATCAAATTTAATTTTAAGGCATTTGTCGCATTCTTTTTTGGTGCTTTAATAATGACTGGTTTTGCTTATTTTGATATTAATTCAACTGTTGTTAATGTTGAAGGTAAGAGTGTAGCAGATATTGCTAATGTGGAATTAAAAAAGTCGGACAATAATACTTCGATAATTTTTCCTGAAACAAATGTAAATACTGCAACATCAAATACATCTGCTCCTGCAAGCGAATTAAAAGAAGTATCAAATGTGGATGATATAACTTTGCTTTATGGGCTTAAATTATTTTTATGCGGACTACTCGCAGCGATTTCTATGGTGATACCGGGAATATCAGGGTCATTGCTTTTACTAATTTTGGGCGAGTATGAAAATATAGCTTATTTTGTTTCAACTATTAATATACCACCTCTTATTTGCTTGGGTGCTGGTGTTATAATTGGGATATTTGCTATCTCGAAACTTATAACTTATTTACTTTCTAAATTTAGAGATATTCTATTTTCTTTTGTTTTGGGAATAATTATTGTATCACTTTTAAGTCTATGGCCTAATATTGTAGATACAGTTGGCGTCTTAGATTTATTTCTGACTGTGCTTTCACTATGTATAGGCTTCTGTTTATCTATAATTATGGAGCGTTTTGAAAGAGAATAAACTACTTATTACTCTTAAAAGTATAACATCTATAGGCTTATTTTTCTGTAAATAGTTTGTATATTGTATTTAATGTACATTTTCGTCTAATTACGATTTATTTTTCCTTGAAAATAATAAAAAAATTCGTATAATAGATGTTGATAGTAATTTTATATGAATAGGAGTTTAACATGGCTGTAAATTTAAAAGGAAGAAGTTTTTTAAAAGAATTAGATTTTACGTCTTATGAGTGGAATTATCTTTTGAAGCTTTCTGCTAATTTGAAAAATGCTAAAAGAGCTGGTACTGAGCAAAGAAGAATGATTGGTAAAAATGTTGCTTTGATATTTGAAAAAACATCAACTAGGACAAGATGTGCTTTTGAAGTTGGTGCTTATGATCAAGGTGCTGGTGTTACTTACTTAGAGCCTTCTGGTAGCCAAATGGGGCATAAAGAGTCGATTAAAGACACTGCTAGAGTTCTTGGACGTATGTATGATGGTATCGAATATAGAGGTTTTTCACAAGAGATAGTTGAAGAGCTTGCTAAGTATGCTGGTGTTCCTGTTTGGAATGGTCTTACTGATGAGTTCCATCCAACACAAATGCTTGCAGATCAACTTACAATGATTGAATATTTAGATGGAAGACCTTTGCATAATGCTGCTCTAACTTATGTTGGTGATGGTAGAAATAATGTTGCAAATTCTATTTTAATTTCATCTGCAATGATGGGAGTTGATTTACGTATAGGTGCTCCTAAAGCTTTCTTCCCTGAACAAAAACTTATTGATCAGGCTAATGTAATAGCTAAATCTACTGGTGCTAAAATCACTATAACAGAAGATGTTAAAGCTGCTGTAAAAGGTACTGACTTCATTTATACTGACATTTGGGTATCTATGGGTGAGCCTGCAGAGAAGTGGGAAGAGCGTATAAATATTCTTAAGCCTTATCAAGTTAATGCTGACCTTATGAAAGCTACTGGTAATCCTCACACTAAATTCTTGCATTGTCTACCTGCTTATAACAATAGACAGACAAAAATTGGTGAAGAACTTTTCCAGAAATATGGTCTAGTTGGCGCAGAAGTTACTGAAGAAGTATTTGAATCATCTGCTTCTGTAGTTTTTGATCAAGCTGAGAATAGAATGCATACTATTAAAGCTGTTATGGTTGCGACAATAGGTCATTAATCTATACTTTGTTAAAATAATAATTACAGTGCTCTTACTTTAAGTTAGGGTGCTGTCTATTTTGTTTTTAAAATACACATTTAAAGGACGAATTTATGCTTAAAAATTTTAAGCTTCCTCATACTTTTGCCATTCTTTTTGTTATTATGGCTTTTGCGGCAATTCTCACTAATATATTGCCTGCAGGTAGTTTTGCGATTAGAACGGATGATGGTACAGTTGTTCCCCCTATGTTGGCTGTTGAAGAAGGAACGGAAGGAACTCCAGTACCAAATAGTTATGAGGTTTTACCTAGTAGGCCACAAGGGTTGTTTGCTGTTTTAGAAGCACCTATCACTGGTCTTAAAGAAGCTATAGGTATCTCGATATTTATTTTGATGGTCGGTGGACTTATCGGCGTAGTAAATAAAACGGGTGCTATAGATATTGGTATAGGCTCACTTATGATGAAAATGAGAGGTCGTGAAAAGCTACTTATCACAATACTTACATTTTTATTTAGTTTAGGTGGAACTGTTTATGGAATGTGTGAAGAGACGATAGCTTTTTATCCTCTTCTACTTCCTATTATGATAAAAGCTGGTTATGACTCTATGGTCGTCATGGGTGTTATAATGGGTGGTTCTGCGGTAGGTGTTTTGGCTTCTACTGTTAATCCATTTGCTATTGGTGTTGCTAGCGGATTCGCTGGTATATCTCTTGGTAATGGGATTGGTACAAGATTAATTTTATGGTTTGTTCTTACTAGTATTATTGCGGTTTATCTATCTAGATACGCAAAGAAAGTATTTGATAATCCTGAAAAATCCCTTTTACATGGTCTTAATATAGAGTTTCCATTTATGAAAGATTCTAGTAGTTTTGAAGCGCATGCAAATGAAAAATTATCAGTTCGTCAATCAATTGTATTAGTTATATTCTCACTTTCTTTTGTGTTTATGACTTATTCTGTAATACCTTTTGTTGATTTAGGAATTGATTTTCTTCCTACATTAGGTTGGTGGTTCTCTGAACTTTCTGCTTTATTTATGGTTATGGGAGTTATATGTGGTATTGTGGCTGGTTTGCCTCATAGAGACACTATTGATTCTTTTTTAGCAGGAATGGGTGACGTATTATCTACTGCAATCGTTGTAGGATTTGCTCGTGGTATAGTTGTCATAATGAATGATGGACTTATCACATCGACAATACTTAACTGGTCAGTTTCTATCGTTGAGCCTTTAGGTAGTGTTTTATTTGTTAACGTCTTATTCTTCTTGAATATGGTGCTTACATTATTTATTACTTCAACTTCAGGTTTAGCAACTTTGACTATGCCTATATTCGCACCTCTTGCGGACTTAGTTGGTATAAGTAAAGAGCTTATAATAAATGCTTTCGTATGGGGATCAGGCGTAACTAATATAGTTGCTCCAACTTCTGGTATTGTTATGGGTGCTTCTTTATTATGTAAAGTTCCTTATGAAAAATGGTTTAAGTTTATGTTGCCTATTTTAGGTATATGTATTTTAGTATCAATTATATTTCTTACTTTATCTGTTGTTACAGGTGTCAGTATTTAATATATAAAAATAATTTGTATTATTTATAAAGGAGTTAGATATTTATGAAAAAAGTTGTAATAGCTCTTGGTGGAAACGCATTAGAGCTTGAAAATTCAAAACCTTCAGCTGAAGCACAACTCGAAGCTTCTAAAAAAGCTGCTAATTGTATAGTAGATATTATAGAAAATGGACATACAGTTATTTTGGTTCATGGTAATGGCCCTCAAGTAGGCAGAATTTTAATTCAAAATGAGGTTGCTCAAAAAGAGACACCTTCTATGCCTTTTGATGTTTGTGGTGCTATGAGTCAAGGTATGATAGGTTATCATCTTCAACAGAGCATTCAAAACGAGCTTAAAAAAAGAAATATTAATAAGCCCGTGTCTACAGTTGTTACACAAATGGTTGTAGATAAAAATGATTCTGGTTTTGCTAATCCTACTAAACCTGTAGGCGTTTATTATACAAAAGAGCAAGCAGATGTTTTAATCAAAGATAAGGGTTGGGCAGTAGTAGAAGATTCTGGACGTGGATATCGCCGTGTAGTTGCTTCTCCACAGCCTATATCTATTGTAGAGTTTTCTTCTATTAAAACATTAGTTGATGCTGGTCATGTTGTTATTTGTTGTGGCGGCGGTGGTATACCTGTAGTTGATAATAATGGTGTACTTGACGGCGTTGCTGCTGTAATTGACAAAGATAAGGCAGCTGCTTTAACTGCTAAAGAAGTGGGAGCTGATGAGCTTTTAATTCTTACAGCAGTAGACAAAGTTTCTATTAATTTTAGAAAGCCTGATCAAAAAGATTTAGATTCTATTACAATAGAAGAGGCTACTAAATATATTGGCGAGGGGCATTTTGCTCCTGGTTCTATGCTTCCTAAAGTTGAGGCTTGCATAGATTTTGCTAAGTCGAAAAGTGGAAGAGTAGCATTAATCGCTTCTTTAGAGAAAGCGGCTGAATCTATTCAAGGTAAAAATGGAACAAGAATCGTATCGTAAAAAAATACTTTTTTGATTGTTTTAGTATATAAAATTAGGCGAGAAAGTCTTTTTGAGGCATTCTCGTCTTTTTATTATCAACGTTTAGTAAAGTGTATAAGATATATTCCGACAATGTTTGTAAGACAGTTATTTTAAACAAGGTATATCTATGATGAGTAATGAACCAAAAAAAAGTAAAGCAATTATTATATACGCTTATGTTATAGCTTTTGTATTAATATCATCTACATTATTTGTTTATACTCAAACAATAGATGATATAGTGGGAAGTGTTCCTTCTGAAAGAACAACCACTAGTGATGTTGCTAACATTTATGGCGTAGACACATTACCTGGAATAAGAGGTTTTGTAAATGATTTGGTGGCGACAGCTAATGTTAGTGGTGACGTCAATATTAAATGGAGCGGAGTCGTTGAAAATGGACTCGCTTATAAATTATATAGAAATAGTAGACCGATTATAAATTCACGTATTTTAGAAGAATCTTTTCTTGTAGGTACTCTCGATGTGGCTGATTCACTTTCTACTGATTATAGTATAAATGATATACCAGATACTGATGGTGCTTATTATTATGCAGTTGTAGCAGAGCTTAACAGTGTTGCTAAGTTTTATACAGCGACAGCGGGTGTAGACATGACTGTCGAGCCTATTTATATTGTTCGAGTGAATAATACTTTTATAGCAAAAGATAATTTAGATACAGCTCGTTCTTTAGGGATAAATGCTAACTATGTTACTTCTATAAAAGCAGTACAGCAAAGCCCTACAAATATAATGATATATTGGAATGCTATACCGGGGTATATAGGCAATTATGTTGTTTATAAAAATTCTGTACCAATTAGCGATAAAGCTAGCCTTGCTTCGTCAAGAGTTTTAGGCAGACCTATTGATGTGTTTTATAGTGATCTTATAACTGATTCAACAGAAAATGTTACTCTTTATTACCATGTAGGTATTGATACCGCTGAAGGCATAGGCACTTCTTTTATATCGAATGAGAATTATACTGCTGATGCAATTATTATGACACCTACTAAGTTATTAGAAAATATACAAGAGTCGAAATTGCTAGAAACTCAAGTTAATAATTTAGAGGCATTGGAAGATAATGGTAATATTACTCTTAAATGGAGTGTCGATGGTGTGTTGCCAACAGATTATCATTATATACTTATAACAAGTACTAATAAATTTGCTAGAGAAGATAATGCTATGAATAATTCTGGAATCATCGGTGTTAGACGTATCAATTCTGGTAGCACTTCATCTCTTGAAAATGGTTTTCAGTATATTGATAAACCTCTACCAGTGTTTCATATGTATAAACCTTTGTATTATGCTTTGTCTTTAGTTTCTGATGGTTCTTTGGTTGAGATGAATCTTAAAAAAGGAATGTTTACAGGTTATTCAGTTAGAATAGATGAGCCTGTTAAAAAAGCTCCTGTGGCAGTACGAAAGATTATACCTGATAATAATATCATAAAAAATGATGACTTTGAAAAATTATTAAGAGAATCTGCAGCTAGTAATGGTTTAATTATAATACCACTACAAAAGATGAAAGAAGATAATAATACACAAGTTGTTGCTCCTGTTTCTAATAAAAATGAGACTATAGTAGTTGAGCCAGTTGTTGTAGAAACTACTCCTAAACAGCCTGTTATAATAGAAGAGATTGTCGAAGTAGAGGTTGTTAAAGAGAAGAAGACTATTAATGTGAATGATCTTTATGGTAAAGCTGTAGTTGAGTTTAGAAATAGAAAATATTCTAAAGCCGTTAGCTTACTGGTGATTATATCTGATGAGAAAGCGACTAAGGAATTAAATTATCAAATTAACTTGCTTTTAGGTCGATCTTATTATAAACTTGGAGAGAAGAAAAATGCGTTAGATACATTTAGAAAAGTATATAACTATTCACCTAGTGAAATTAATTTTTGGATATCACAAGTTTTGAGTGATTTATAAATGGGGAGATTTTTATGAAATTGTATATAGCTGTAGCTGTTACTATCATATCTGTTGTAGCGATAATGGCTGGAATTTTAATATATAGGGTGACGCTTACTTCTTCACCTGAACGATATTTTAATAAAGCCAAAAGAAATTTTGAGCTTGCAAATTATCAAGAGGCTATAAACGATTTAAATGAATACCTTGCAATTGAAGCAGGTAGAAATGTTATAGGAAAGCCTTCTGAAAATATAGCTGAGGCTCAATTCATTATAGCTGAATCTTTAGAGAAGTTAAAGAAGTATGTTTTGGCAAAAGAAAAACTTGCCTCTATTATAAATGACCCTTCTTTTACTAAATATATACCTAGAGCCATTTTGGCGTATGCTAATATAACAAGGCTTTCTAATGAAGCTGACTATTATATAATGGGTAAACTTGAAGAGTATTTGAAATATCCTCAAAGTAAGTTGATAGAATCCCAGATGAATATGTTTTATGGCTATCAATTATTCTTTTTGAAAAGATATGGTGAGGCTTTAAGCTATTTTTTACGTACAGATGGTGAGCTTGCGACTCTTGGACGTGCCAGAGTTTATCACAGTATGAAAGAAGAAAGTAGAGCTTTCGAAGTTTATGAGGACTTCATTCGATACTATCCTTCTAGTGTATATTATGAGGAAGTTGTTAGAACTTATTTAATTCAAGTTCCTGCTTTAGCGTATAAAGAATATATCACTGGTAATTATACTCGTGCTCGTTTTTATTATGAAAAAATTGTTGATTTGTTTCCTAATACAGAAGAGAGTGAGGAGTCTTTATTTAGAATAGCTCAGATTTATTATGAAAGTAAAAATTATAATAGTGCTATAAAGTATTATGATATGATTATAGCGAATAATATTAATACTTTAAATGCTGAAGCTACGCTTTATAAGGGATTGTCTTATTTCAAACTTGATAGATATAATGATTCGTTTAAGATTTTAGATGATTTCGTGCTTAGATACCCAGCGCATGCAAATGTAGCACAGGCTAAAAAATATTTAGACTCGCTTAGAGAAATATTATTAGCTATTAATTAGAATATTATTTTTGATTGGTATAAAATAAAGATCGCTGAAATTAAATATTTTGGTGATCTTTTTTTAATTTACGTTTTTTAGAAAAGAACAACTTGTCTATTATTACTAAATTCCAAAAGTGGATATGAATGAATATTTTAAATATGTTGAATATATTTCTTCTTAAATAAAACCAGTGTTCTTTGTTCGCAGCAATGACGGCAAGCTCAGGTATTTTCCCTTTTCCTGCGAATATATCTAGTGGTTTTTTGATAGGAATACAGAATTCTATATCAAGATTATCTTTATTTTTATTAAACCAAATAAGTGCTTTTTTGAAGTCCATATAAATTATGAATAAATTAGGATCTATTTTTTTGAATCCCTCGAATGCTTTGGCCATAAGTGAAGCGTCATTATTATTTTGATAGCTCCCGACTATATGTATTGTTGGGTATATTTTTTTGATTTTTTCCATTATTGTAAAGAAATATCGCTCTTCATTACCAAAAAGAAAAAAGGATATTTTTTTAAGCTCTGCATAAGAAAGTAATTTCGAGAAAAATAATAAATCTTTTTTATAAAAAATCTTTTCCCTATTGATGAAATTATAAGCCTTTGCGATAATAGGCGAGCTTGGTATTACTAAAGCAGCATTTTTTACTATTTCTTTGAGTTTTTTATTTCTTTTAACTTTTAGTAATTGATACATATCAAGTGTTACAATTAATTGATTTTTTTTGCCACTTAAACTTTCTAAAGCTTCTTCCAATGTGCAATTAATTTTATCAATTCTAACATCCAAAAGAGATTTTTGTTCTATCATATTAATAAGCTTTTATTTTATTTGTTATCAAACATTTAGTAATTTTATATAGAAAGTGCTTTCTGAATTTCTAAGTCTATTTCGTCAATTTTAGGATCTTTTTTTATAGCATCCGCTAGAGGAGTATAACTATATTCACCTTTCCAAGTGCCGATGGCGACATTTTTTTTACCATCAAGTAGAGCTCGAATAGCAATAAATCCAAAACGTGCTGCCCATAAACGCTCTCTCGCTGTAGGACTTCCGCCACGTTGCATATGTCCTAATATTGTGAGCCTGGTTTCGAAGCCAGTTTTTCCTTCTATAAGTTTACAAGCTTCAACACCACCACCGATTTCATCGCCTTCAGCTACTACAATTATAGATGAACGTTTTCCACGCTCTCTACCTGTTTTTAGAATTTCTATAATATTTTCTATATCAGTAGGCGTTTCAGGGATTAATATTTCTTCAGCACCAGATGCAATTCCTACTTCAAGTGCGATATATCCTGCATGACGTCCCATAACCTCGGCAATAAAACATCTGCCATGGCTTGTTGCTGTGTCTCTCAATTTATCAATAGCTTCCATAGCTACATTTACAGCAGTGTCATATCCTATTGTATAATCAGTTCCATAAATATCATTATCTATAGTGGCAGGAATTCCTATAACAGGATAATCGAAGTGATTAGAAAAGTCTAAAGCCCCTCTATATGTTCCATCTCCGCCTATAACAATTAAAGCATCGATATTATGTTTTTTCATATTATCATTAGCTTTTTTAAGACCTTCTTCAGTCATAAATTCAGGTGCTCGAGCACTATAAAGAATAGTACCACCAAGACTTATTATTCCGCCGACACTACCAGCATGCATAGGAGTCATATCGTCATGCATAAGCCCTTCATAACCTCTTTTGATAGCGACAACTTCAAGACCATGGTATAAAGCAGAACGAACGACACTTCTTATAGTAGGGTTCATACCTGAAGCATCGCCTCCGCTAGTAAGAACTCCTATTTTTTTTATAGACGCCATAATATATTCTCCTTTATATAATTCAAATCATTAAACCATGAATAACCCCTATTGTCAAGTAACTAATAGAAAATATTCGCTATTCTAATTTTTTATTTCAATTATATTTGCACATCCGTTTGCAGATATAACTTCCAGTCTAACTAAAATTATTTTTATACTTTAATTTCTCGAATTTATCGCATCCACTGGGTTTATCTTTGTTATCATTTTAGCGGGTATTAATGAAACTAAAGCGGGGATTAAGACAGATACTACAACACATATTAAAGCTGTAAATATATTTATAGATGGATAAACAACGGTGTCTATTGCGAGGTCAACACCTGTCATCATTTTGCTGATATCAAAACCTTTTATCGATAAATAAGTTATAAAAATTAAACCTAAAATGAAACCAGATCCACCACCAATTAATCCAAAAATTGTGCCTTCAAAAAGTAGCATTTTTTTAAGTTCATTGTTGGAAAAACCCAAAGCTTTAAGCATTCCTATCTCGCTTAGCCTTTCATAAATACTTGCGACAAGTGAGTTTATGATTACAAGAGAACCTAAAAACATTATTATAATGGCAATAAATGATATAATATTTTTTTCAGCCATAATCGTTGTATATAATGATCCCATTTGTGCTTTATAACTTTGCACTTCATATTCAGGATATTTCGATTTTAATAATTTTGTAATAGAATCGGTATATTTTTCATTGTAAAGAGTGATGTAAATTTGAGTACTAGCATTGTTTAAACGTGTTATCTCTTGTGCTGTTTCAATATCCATAAAGACAGTTTTTTTATCGAATTCAGAAATACCAAATTCAGAAACGCCGATGATTTCAGGCTTTTTCGCATTAATGGCATCATAAGCTGTTGATGAAACTATCATTGGTTTGTCGCCAATTTTCATATCAAATCTTTTAATTAAATTTTCACCAATTATTATTCCTCTTTCTTTTATCGAACCTTCAATTAATTTTTCGTTTAAAGTGTAGCTATTATTTTTTAAGTCGAAAGCTATAATCGATATGGGTATTGTGGTATCATCTTTTGCTATAAAACCAGCCAAGTGGAAAGTGGGGGTAACCATTTTTACATTTTCTTCTTTTTCTAATTCATTTTTAATGCTCGATACATTTTCAATACTTTCATAGAGTGGCATAAATCTTTCTTTTTCAAAATATTCTTTTTTAGTTATTCGAATATGTGATGTTTGATATTTTATAAACCCGTCAAGCATGTGAGCCGTCATTCCTTGCATAAAACCCACAATGAGCACAGTCGAAAATGCTGAAACCATAATAACAAGCATAGTGATAATACTTCGATTTTTATATCTTAAAATATTTTTGACAGCAAATTTAAACATATTTTAATCCTTATTTTTTATACAATCCACAATAGACATTTTTACACTTTTTCGAGCAGGTATAAATGATATTAAAACAGATGATAATGGAATCACAACAAGAGGAATTATAAAATATATAATATTCCATGTGCTTTTTATTACAGGTGGAACATACATAGTAAACCCCAGAGATGTTGCCTCGCTTCCAGTAGAAGTTATTGCCGCATAATTATAGCCTATTGTCGACATTGGAATGTTTACTAAAACGCCGAGCAATATCCCTAAAAATGTACCTATAAGAGCAATGCATAAACCTTCATATATAAATATAGCGATAATTTCTTTGTCATAATAACCCAAAGCCCTTAGAGTCGCTGTAGTTTTTCTTTTCTCCCATACGCTTATTAATATCGAATTGGCTAGCCCTAAAAATGTAATAAGTAAAATAATTAAATAGAATGGAAGCATAGTCACATCTTTCATTTTAAGCATATCTTCCATGTTTTTATTTAATTCAAGCCATGTAAGAACTTCACTGGTTTGATATAAAGATTTTAAATTTAAAGCCATATTATCCATTTTTTTATCATCATCAAGTTTTATACTATAATAGCTTATAAAATCTCCACCAAGCATAGTTTTAAGTTCTTTAATATCGATAATCGCAGTATTTTTCGAGAACAAAGGATTTGATGAATTTAAAAGCCCACCGATTTCATATTCAGCAGAAATAAAAGTGCCTTCCAAATTTCTAAAAGTTACATTAACATAATCACCAATGCCAACATCCATATCATTAGCAATATCTAAAGCAAGCCACATGCTGTCTGCCAAAGGCTCATCAGTACTCACTTGAACTTTAAACACTTCACTATCTTTTGCTTCATCAATACCCATTAAAATAATCGAAAGTGTATTTTCATAATTGTCAATTTCACTTGATATAGCAATTCTCTCGGTATATTTTATATTTTCAATTCCACTAATTTTTTTATCATCATCAATCCATAAACTATCTTCTGAATAAGGAAAATCTTCATCAAAATTTTCTCTAATTCTTATATGTGAAGTTTCTTCTTTTATAGTTGAATCTTGTGAAATTTTTATCATACCATCCATTAAAAGCCCGTAAAAAATAAATATACCCACGCCGAGTGTGAGCACGGCAAATGTTCTTAATGCTCGTCTTTTGGAACGCATAACATTTTTAAATGCCATATTAAGTAATTTCATAAATTAAACCTCCTTAATAATTTTACCATCTTCCATAGTAAATATTTTAGAAGAGATATCCATAACTCGCTCATCATGTGTGGAAAATAATACTGTGATATCATCTTTCTTATTTATTTGAGCAATTAAGTCGAGAATCTGTTTGCCAGTAACGCTATCTAAATTAGCAGTGGGTTCATCGGCTAGTAATAATTTTGGTTTTTTGATTAAAGCACGAGCAATAGAAACTCGCTGTTGTTGTCCACCCGACATTTCATTTGGATAACTTTTTTCTTTGCCTTCAAGTCCAACCATTTCAAGCATTTTCATGACAGGTTCTTTTTTATCATTTTCTGACATATCAAATAATGCCAAAGCGATATTTTCATAAGCTGTAAGAACTGGAATTAAATTATAACTTTGAAATATAAATCCTAAGTTATCCCTTCTAAATTTTGCTAATTCGTCGCTATTTTTATCTTTTAAACTCTCACCGTCTATAATTACATTTCCTTCTGTTGCTTCATCAAGTGCACCGATAATATTTAATAGGGTAGTTTTACCACTGCCTGAAGCACCAATGAGTGCATTAATGGAAGACTTTGATAATCCTATATTTATATTACTTAAAGCTTCGAATGGCACTGTTTTTGTGTTATATATCTTTTTTATATTTTGTGTTTCGATGAACATAAAATCCCCTTATAATTATTTTATATTAAAAACTAGCTATCAATTTTACGAGCATGCTCATATTAGCAACTTCATCTTTTCTAGGCCCAAATTCTGTCCCATTTTCGCCAAAAAATATCGCCATAGCAATGTCGAGTGTTAGATTATTTGCGACTGTCAAAAGAACTTTAGGCAAAACATTACCGCTTCCATCACTTAAACTAACCATAACATCAACTCCAAAGCTTGTAAACTCATCTATCGAAAATAACAAACTTGAATATGAATAGGACTCAGCCTTAAAATAGTAATCACCAAAACCTACATCTATTAACTCGCTTTTATTTTTAGCACCCAGCGAATTATAATAAAAAACTTGCTGAACTAAAAGTGTATAAAAACCTATAGGAAAGCTATAATCAACACCTATAGACATTTCATGCGACTGTGTAAACTTTTTATCTGTAACTAAATTATTTATATGATAAGCATAAGAGCCAAAAAGTGAAATATAAAAATCAGCCTTAAAAAAAGCACCGATAATATTTTTATTTTTGCCTTTATATTGATAAGTCGTTCCTATTTCATAACCACTGCCACCTAAAATTATTTCAGCGCCACCAATAGGGGTATCCCAAGCGTCAGTTCCGCCAATAAATACTTTACCTTTCCCATAAGCACCAATTGGAATATCAAGCGAGATAAGATTTTTGCCATCTTTTTTTGCGAATGGATCGACAAGTAAATAAGATTTATCCCATTCTAATGCATGAAGCATATGCGGTTGTCCAAATGTGATATAATGTTTACCTATTGTAAATGTACCTATAGCACTTCGCAACTTTATATAAAGCCTTTTTATGTCGAGTGAAAGCCCGAATTGAGATTTAGTATTTTGAAATTTGTGTTTATATAAAAAGTTATTTGGATTAGCGTCGATTAAATTACCTATGCCATAAAAAAGCCCAACTTCCATGTCAGAATAAAAACGCCATATATCATCTTTGTAATTTAAATCAAGTTTAAAAATGGATGCATTAATAAAGTCGGTGGGGACACTGCCAGCAAGAAGTCCCGATTGGTTTTCATATGATCCGCCAACTGAGAATTGTGAGAATAATTTTATATTTACTAAAACTAATAGTATAATTATCTTTTTCATTTTTGAATGTTTCTAAAATTATATGTATTTTAATTCTCTAAATATGCTCTTGTGAAAATTTTATCGTCTATTGATATATCTATTTCCATATTGTCATAAGTTATTTTTGTCGATGAATTACGTTTTCTTAAGTCTTTCGCTATAAGTATTTTAGGCATGTTTAGATTGCCAACTTTGACATAATCACTAAGGATAAATTCTTTAATGGCACGCTCTTTATTTCTGCCCTTAGCATACATCACCACTTTTTGAACATAATAATTATTTTTATCTACGTATAAATCTTGCCTGACATAATTTACATTGTTTTCATTTTTAGCATCAAGAACGAGTAAATATAAATCCATGCCTTCAAAATTTGTAGACGATATAGACACTGCATTATATTGCGAGGCGTAAGAACCTTGTTTCATCATGTCGTCATAAGAAATATCGCTACCCATCATGCTGTCTCTAAGTAAATGCCCTGAAAGTTTTAGAACATCTTGAGCATCAGCGATATATATCCACATGTCGTTTTTTAGTTTTAAGTATCGGGTGCCTCTATCTTGTGGATTTGTATACTCGATAAAGGCTTTGTCTTCTTTGTCATTCAAAAAACCATAAAAGTTCTTTGTAAGCTTTCTGTTACCCGATTGTATTTGCATTGTAGCATCAAATTTCATATTCTGATAATTTTTCTGAATACTATCAACTTTGTTTAATATATCACTAGCATTTTGAGCATTCAATGATATAGAAAAAACGAAAAGTACTATAATACTAAATTGCTTAAGTGTCACAAGCCACTCCTTAAGTGTTCTTATATATTATTATAGTCATAGATATTCATTTGTAAACATTATATTGCAACTAAAATATCAGTTTATATATTTAATCGATACATAAAAAGTCGGTAATTAAACATGTAATAGTGCCCGATTTTGTTAGTCCGAAATATGAAGGATAAGCACCATCGCCGTAACCAGAAGAGAAAGCGACAATATTATCATCTGAATTAGGAATAGTAACATTAGCTGAACTATATGTGTCTACATAATTTTCATCTAACATAGTTTCAAGTGCTTCATAAGAATCTTCGTCTTCACCAATAAGGTCATTTAATGCTGTCGCTGTAGCTTGATCTGTAAAAGCGCCAGTACCAGAATCGATGCCGTATCCAAAGAATTCGTCTTCTTCAACTTCAGCTAAATCTTCACCTTCGATAAGTGCCATTTCAAATTCTTCAGCCACTTCATCATTAAATGTTATTTTCGCAAATGCTACTCTTTTATCTGTTTCAATTTCTAGCACAAAAATATCAACTGGGTATTTTCCAGGCTCTACTGATTTTTCAAATGCGATAGTGTCTACAAGTGACAAAGGATCACATCCAACAATTTTACCAGTAGGTAGAACTAATTCGCCTATCGATTCTTTTGTTACAGTTTGTCCTTCTTCTAGAAAAGAACTAAATTCGTTGTTACATATCGCTTGTAATAATTTATCATTTTTATGCATGGTTACACCCCTATTTTATTTATGTTTTTTGTATAGTAACATGGTATGCTTAAAAAGTATATAAATTTATTTTCAAGCATATTACTTCATATGTTGATATTTAATTAGAGATTGATATATAAAAATATTTTGCAAATAAAAAGTTGCTAGACAATGTATAAAACACTATTTAGCAACTTTAATTTTTTTTATTTTTTAGATAAATTAAAACTCGTTTTTACGAGGCTCTTCTTCATCTTGAGTTGGCTCAGCACCTTTTATCAAATAATCGATGGCAGCACGCAATTGCTTGTCATACTTTATATCAACTATTTCTTTATAGTCTCTAGAACTTCTTTCATTATGAATAAGTCTTATAAGTAAATACTCACTTGCGATAATATCACTAGCTACAAGCTCATTTTTAAATGCTTTTATTTGAGTTGCATCAGAACTTTCATTTGGATATTTTTTTATATATTCAGCTATTTTGTTATTTCTTCTAAGCTCTGTCAAAGCAACAATATCGGTTGAGCTTAATTTTTTATCCAAAACAACATAATCAGGTTTAATACCTTCGCCATGTAACTTTCTTCCATTAGGAGTATAATAATGAGCGACAGTCATTTTAAATGAAGTCTTCTCTTTTTGATCTAATGGTAGAACATATTGAACGCTAAACTTACCAAATGTAGTTTCACCCAATAGTTTTGCTCTTTCATTGTCTTGTAAAGCACCTGCTAAAATCTCTGAAGAAGAAGCACTATATCTATTAACCAAAACGACCATATCGCCTGAAACCCATGAGTCGCCTCGGCCTGAAGCATTATAGTCTTGATTATCATTTTTATTTCTACCACGTGTGTATACAATTTTACCATCGTTTAAGAATTCATCAACAACCTCAATTACCGAGTCAAGTCTACCGCCGGGGTTGTTTCTTAAGTCTAAGACAAGTTTTTTCATGCCATCAGATTTTAACTCTTTTAAAGCCTGAGTTAAATCTTTACTAGTGTCGTCGCCAAAAGTAGTGATTCTTAAATATCCAATGCCATCATCAAGCATTTTATATTTAATACTTTCTATTTCGATTATTGCTCTTGTTATAGTGTAGTCAATTGGTTTAGGCACGCCTTCTCTTCCAATAGTGATATTGACTTTAGAACCTGCTTTTCCTCGCATTCTATTTACAGCTTCATCGGTAGTCATGTCTTTAGTGCTTTCACCTTCGATTTCCATAATGGCGTCACCGGGTAATATGCCAGCACGTTCGGCAGGAGTATCTTCAATTGGAGCTACTATCATAATATAGTCTTTAGGATTTTTAGATATTGTAATACCAAGTCCTCCAAATCGACCAGAAATTTCTTGATTAAAACTTTCAGTTAATTTTTTATCTAAAACAAATGTGAAAGGGTCTTCAGTCGCTTCAAGCATTCCTTTTATCGCACCATACATAAGCTTTTTTGTCGTAACTTTTTCAGGATCGACATAATTTTGTTGAAGGGTTACAAATACATTTTGGAAAAGCCTCATGTAATAGTAAAAATCATTATCGTTTTCGCCTTGAGCCTGAACTGTAGTTGGTGTTTTGAAATTTAAAAAAGAAATTGATAAAACAAAAACTACTAAAAAAATCCAAATTAATCTCTCTTTATTTTTGATCATTATAAATACCTTAAAAATTATTTTTTATTAAAAACATTTAGTTAAAAAAGTTTAATTATAAAACTATAATCAATTATAATACACTAATGTAAAAAGTCAATTTATATATTTGTGTATTATTTTTTTTATTGTTAAAAATATTTTTATCTATTGTGTTATTTTTAGTATTAATTTATAATACATAGGATAATAAGTTATAAAATAATTTTAATACTATATAATAAGGAATGAAATATGGCTGTACCAAAACATCGCACATCGAAAGCGAAAAGAAATTCAAGACAAAGTGCTAATGATAAACGTTTTTTAGGGGAATTATCTTTATGTCCTCAATGCGGAATTGAAAAATTACCTCATAGAGTATGCCCACAATGTGGTTTTTACAAAGATAGAGTAGTTAAAGCGCCTAAAAATCAAAATGCTTAAAAACATTAAAACTGGAAATTAGATTATGAAAATCGCAGTAGATATAGCAAGTGGCGAAAGACCATTAGAAGAATTAATTATTGGCTGTCTTGAGGCTGTAAATCAAAATAGCGACATAATTCTTACTTTAGTTGGTGACGACCATGAAATTGAAAAAGCTCTTAATAAGAAAAAATTTGATAGTTCTCAAATAATTATTAAGCATGCTGAAGACGTTATTGGGATGTCTGAGTCTCCTTCAATTGCTATAAAACAAAAGCGTAATTCTTCAGTTATGATTGCTGCACGTATGGTTGGAAGTGGAGAAGCTGATGCTTTTTTCTCTCCTGGCAATACTGGGGCAACTTTAGCTGCGGGTCTAATAGAAATTGGTCGGCTTAAAGGCGTTATGCGTCCTCCGCTTATGTCTGTTTTGCCTAACAAATTTCAAGATATTTGCATGCTCGATATGGGTGCGAATGTTGATTGTACTCCAGAATATTTAGTTCAATTTGCTGTAATGGGTAGCGTTTTTGCTAAAAGATATAGAGATATAAGAAATCCAAGAATAGCTTTACTTAATATTGGTGAAGAAGATTCTAAAGGAAATGCTTTATATAAGAGGACTTTTGAACGCTTAGAGAAACTAAATATAAATTTTGTCGGTAATATAGAACCTAATGACATGCTTAAAGCTGATAAGGCTGATGTGGTTGTCGCCGATGGTTTTAGTGGTAATCTTGTACTTAAGACTATGGAAGGAACAGCTTCTTATGTTGCTTCTTTAATTAAGGAAGAAGTCAAGAGAAATCCTGCCTCTACTGTCGGAGCTTTGCTTATGAAGCCTGTGTTTAGTAAACTTAAAAATAAAGTTAGTTCTGATTATTATGGATCGGCTATTTTATTGGGTCTTAAGGGTGGTGCTTTCGTTGGGCATGGTAAAACAACTGCTTTGGGAATGAAGAGTGCTATTGATACAATGTATGGAGTTTTGCAAGCTAAAGTTAATGAACATATAACTAAAGAGCTTCAGAGTGCGGGAGTTAAGAAAAAAGGAATATTTTAATGGTTTATATAAAATCATTCTCTCATATATACGAAAATAAAAAAACAAATTTGATAGCTTCTGATTTGGCATTAGAATCGGCTAAGAAATCTATAGAAAATATTAGCGCAGATTCGATTGATGCTGTTTTGGTCGCTACAATAACTAGGGATTATGTTTATCCCGCAACCGCTTGTAATTTGGCGAGTAAACTTAATTGCAATAATGCTTTTGCATATGATATTGAGGCTGATTTTTCAGGTTTTTTATCTGCATTAAAGTCGGCTTATGCATTTGTTGAAAGTGGTCGTTATAATAATATTTTAGTTTCTGCAGTTGAATCTACTTTTATGTGCGATGGCGACGATAGCTTTGCTGACGGCGTTGCATCTGTACTCGTTACAAGCGAAAAGTCAGATATTTCAATTGATTTTATCGATTATGTTTCTGATGGTTCTAAATTAAATGAATTTCTTATACCTATGGGTGGAACGGTTCATCCTTATACGAAGGAAGGTATTCAAAATAAAGAACATTTTATCCATATAAAGAATAAAGATATTTTCGAAATCTCTGCCAAAGAAGCGGGCATTTACGCTTTAGAAATTCTTAATAAAAACAATATTAATCCAAGTATAATTATACCTTCTTTAGGTGGCGAGAAATGTTATAATGCATTTGTGTCTTCTTTAGGGGAATTTTCTGATAAAGTTTACTCTAAAATGAAAGACTTTAAATCGGCTATAGGTGCTTCATCGGGGATTAATTTTTCTATGGCACTGGCTGATGGGGCTATAAAGAAAGGTGATAAAATAGCTGTTTGTAGTTATGGGTTTGGATATAGCAAATCTTTGGCGGTTTTTAGTTATAATTAAATTTTTACTATAGAGAGGGGATTATGAATCTAGGAAAATTTCGTTTTGGAGGAGTTCATCCTGATGAGCATAAAGAAGCCGCGGAAATACATACTACGGTTTTACCTAAACCTAAATCTGTTTTATTAGCATCGGCACAACATGTGGGAGCTCCTGCTGAAATCATTAAAGCTAAAGGTGATATCGTCAAAAGAGGCGAGGTCATTGCTAAGGCGAGTGGTTTTGTTTCAGCTAATATCCATGCTAGTATATCTGGAAAAATTTCATCCATTGAAATTGCACCTGTTCCATTGGGACGTAATAGTTTAGCATGTTTAATTCAAAATGATGCTAGCATTGTCGATGATGAATTCCAAGTTAATAGTAATTTTATGACTTTGACAGCAGAAGAAATGCTTAAAAAAATTGAAGATGCTGGAGTCGTTGGGCTTGGTGGTGCAATGTTTCCTACGCATGTGAAAATTTCTGGATCAGTCAAAGCTAATTGTGATGTTTTTCTTGTTAATGGCGTAGAATGTGAGCCTTATATTACATCCGACTACAGGCTTATGATTGAGCATTCGCATGAGATAATGCATGCTATTAATATAATAAAAAAAATAGTTCCTTCAATTAAACGTACAATTGTTGGGATAGAAAATAATAAACCAAAAGCCTTGAATGAATTTAGAACTTGTTCGAAAGATAGTGACATAGAAGTTTTACCTTTAAAAATAAGATATCCTCAAGGTGCTGAAAAAATGCTTATCGATGCGGCTACTGGTCGAGTAGTTCCTGTTGGTAAATTTCCTCCTGATATCGGTATTTTGGTAATTAATATAGCAACTCTTTACGCTATCTATGAAGCGGTAGCAAAAAGCAAACCACTAATTGAAAGAATTGTAACAGTTACTGGGGATGCTATAAAAGAAAGAAAGAATATGGTCGTGCCTTTTGGTACTTCTATAGCTGATATCGCTGAGGCTTGTGGTGGTATTACTACAGAGAATTTATTATTATTTGGTGGAGGCCCTATGATGGGTTTTACATTACCTGATCTTAATAGAAATACTGTTAAGGGTAATAATTCTATAGTATTTTTAGATGCAGATAAAATAAAAAAATCTAAAGAATATCCTTGTATAAGTTGTGAAAGATGTTTACAAGTTTGCCCTGTGAATTTAATGCCTACTTCAATAGCGCATGCGGCTAAGGCTGGCGATAAAGAAGCTATGATGAAACTTGATATAATGAGCTGTTTTGAATGTGGGGTTTGTTCCTATATATGCTCTTCTAAAATACCATTGGTTCAGTGGATTCGCGTAGGAAAAGATACACTTAGGAGATAAGTTTTATGAAATTTAATTTAGAATCATCACCGCATATTAAAGCTAGTGATAGTGTGCCTAAAATTATGAGTAGAGTTATTATCGCATTACTTCCTGCGGCTCTATACGGCGTTATAGTTTTTGGTGCTCATGTTATTTTACTTTACACAACAGCAATTCTTACATGTGTAGTTACAGAAGTTATTGTAAAACTTTTAAGAAAACGAAAACCACATATAGAAGATTTGTCAGCCGTGCTTACAGGACTTTTATTAGTAATGACTTGTACGGCGAATGTTACTATACCTATAGTCATGATAGGTTCTGTTATAGCTATAGTTTTTGCTAAGGAAGTTTTTGGCGGACTGGGATGTAATATTTTTAATCCTGCATTAGTTGGGCGTGCTTTTTTACAAGTGGCATTCCCTGGCGAAATGTCTACCTATCCTAAAATAGTTAATATTCCTTTCGGTATAACTGGTGGCACTGTAGAAGGTTTTACCGACACTATAACTGGTGGTACAATTGCTACTATTGATCCTGTAAATATACTTACACAATCGACACCGCTTTCGTTTATGAAGTATACTTATATTGATTATATACCTTTTGATTTTTTAACCCAAATTAAAGTTGAAAGTGTATATTATCTTCAAATGTTTATAGGTAATACGGCAGGTTCTATTGGGGAGGGTTCTTTTTTACTTCTTTCACTTGGTGCGATATTTCTTATTATTACGAAAACCATCAATTGGAGAATTCCACTAGGTATTTTAATTTCATTTGTAACTATAAATTTAATTGGTAACTTTACTAATCCTGGAACATATGGATCACCTATATATGGAATACTTGGTGGTGGATTTGCTTTAGGTTCTTGCTTTATGGCAACCGATATGGTAACTTCTCCTAATACTCAAAAAGGTATTTGGATATATGCTTTTTTTATAGGTGCTGTATTAATACTTCTTCGTATGTTTGGACACACTGCTGAATATATGCTTTATTCTATACTTATAGGTAATATGATTGTTCCACTCATTGATATGTTTACTATTAAGAAACCTTTAGGAAAAGTTGAAGCTCAAAAACTTGAAAGTACTATTGCGAATGGGGGTAAATAATGAAAAAAAAAGGTGCTGGTTATTCAGCTGTTATTTCGGTTACACTTACTGCATTAATCTCAGGTTTTTTACTTTCTTTTATATACTCGAAATTTGAAGTTGATATAGAATTAAACAAGCAACGTGCTCTTATCGAAGGGGTACAAGAGGCTATTGCTAGCGCTGATAAAATAGATGGCCCATTAATGGATCTTGATAATTCTAATTTGTCTTATTATATTGGATATAATACTAATGATAATATTGTTGGTTATGCGATTTTAGCAAGCTCTGTTGGATATAATGGCCCAATTAATGTTCTTGTAGGATTTAATCCGTCAGTGACAGAGATTACAGCTGTAGTCGCCACTGAACATTCGGAGACTCCGGGGCTTGGTTCTAAAGTAAATGATGAGTTATTCAAGTCTCAATTTGTGAAGAAAGCTATAGATAAAGACCTTTCAAGTGTTAAGGGTGTAAAGATAGAAGACACAGGTGATTATGAAATTTCTGCTATTAGTGGAGCTACAATTTCTACTGACAGCGTTATTAAATCTGTTAATTTAGCAAAAGTAGAGGCTCTGTCTCTTTTTGCTAATAAACAATAGATTTTACTTTTAATGAGTATAGGACGTATATTTGTAATTATTTTCTATTTTTTTATTTTTGTGTCATGTTCCGAAGAATATGATATGAAAGTTATGCCTATAGACAAAAAATATACTATGGATATAGCTTATATTGAAGATCCTGCATTGCCTTCAATAGATCCCGCTCATTTTTTTACTATTTTTAAAGATGAATTGCCAACTCTTACAAAAGCGATTTTGGGTTATGATATCGAGTATAATTTAAAGACGGGAATGAGTGATTCTGATTTTTATAGAAGAACTAGACCTATTTTTCGAAAAAACGCTCAGAGAATATCGGAAGAGCATATCGATATAACAAAAACAAGTGAGGCTGCTTTTTCTTCAATCTTGTATGGACGATTACTCGAAGAGGATTATAGCAGAATAACTAATATTTTCAACAAGAATATTGACAAAAAAACTGTTGAGAGGATTATAGCACCTTCAATAATTGATAATATTATGACCGTGTGGAATACTCCGCTTCGTGCTAGAGCGACGGTTCTTAATGTAAATCGATATTTTATGTATACATCTTTATATTGGAAGATTATTGCGTCAGAATATGAAAATGCTAGCATAATAATTGTCAACATGCCATTGGCTGATATTAACAAAAATATTAGCGTTAAAAGTATGGCGGAAGGTGGATTTGTCGACCGAGTAATTGTTTATAACGAAAATAGCAAGCCTTCTAAAGCAACTTTGGTTTTAAGTACTTATTCTTTTTTATCCACCGATGATTTTTTTTCGACTAAGAGAAGTATAAAAAATACTGAAGTTTCTGTTGATATTTTGAATTATTATATTCTTCAAAGTGTCGCTATGATGATGAAACGTTATAGAGTGCATGAAAATGAGAGATATTCAATTATGGCGGAAGTTGTAGATTTCGACTATAATAGCTGGTATAAAGATTTATCTTCAAATCCTCTGAGAGAACCTTATAAATTATTGGAACATTATTAAATTTTTTTAATAAATACTTGACATTTCTTAATACTTTATTATATTAGTCTGAATCGGTATAATTTTTTAAATATTTTGGATTTTGAATTTGGATAATAAACTTATCGACAAATTAAACTCGCTACTTAAGCAAGTATCACTTATAAAAATTCTCGAGGAGAAGTATAAAGTTCTTCATCGTGGCGGTTCTAAGTACACGGTTCAATGCCCTTTTCATAAAGATGGAAATGAGTCGCATCCTTCGATGTCGGTTGATGATGACAAGGGGCTTTATCAATGTTTTACTTGTGGTGCTAAGGGTAATGTTATAACTTACTTGAAAGAGAAAGAAAATTTAAGTTTTAAAGACGCAATAAATAATTTAGGAAAACGTTTTTCTATTGATGTAAGTGATTTCTTCTCGGCTGAAGGTAATAAAAAAGCACAGATTTTTGATGAGGCTAAAAATATAAATAAATTAGCCAGCATATTTTTTAGTTCCGCATTGTTGTCAAAAGATAAAAATAATAATTATAAATATGATTATGCTACAAAGTATTTGAAGAAGCGTAAAATTCCTATTTCTATAGTAAAAGAATTCAAATTGGGTTTGGCGCCTCCTATATGGGACTCGCTTTTTAAATCTATTTCTAAGTCATATAAAAATGTTAGCTATCAAAATCTTTTAGCTTTGGGGCTTGTGCGTGAGTCTAGGAATAAAGATGGGCGTTATTTTGATAATTTTATTAATCGAATAATTTTTCCTATTATAAATCATCGAGGTGAGATTATAGGTTTTGGTGGACGCAGTGTGGATGGTAGTGAGCCTAAATATTTGAACTCGAAAGAAAGTATTGTTTTCAAAAAAAAGTCTGTATTATATGGGATTAATGTTACAAAAAATCATATCATGCAAGCTGATAGTGTAATTTTAACTGAAGGTTATATGGATGTTATAGGGTCTTATAAGTCGGGGGTTTGCAATGTTTTGGCGACTTTGGGTACTGCTATCACTGAATTTCAGATGAAAGAAATCAAAAAATATACAAAAAATATTGTTTTGAGCCTCGATAATGATGATGCTGGTATTAGAGCTACTAGAATGGCGATACTCCATGCTTTGAAAGAGGATTTAAATATATCGGTCATTGATGGCATTAATGTGAAAGATTTAGATGAATATTTTACACTTCATACTAAAGAAGAGTTTGATATAGTATATTCCGATAAACTTAATTGGTATGATTGGATTATTAAAAAAGAACTGAATGGGGAGATATTAAATGATTTAGTGCCTAAAAGAAGGCTTGATATTGCTGATATATTTCATAATTTTTTGAATGCGATAGAAAGTGATACGCAAAAAGATATTCTTATAAGATATATATCTGAAAAACTTAGTATTGCTTATGAGGCATTTAAAAATGATTATAAAAGAAAATTTGAATCTAGTCGTAGCAATAATATTCAAACTAATCGGTCAAAGCAAAGTAATATTGAAAGCAAAAAAAATGATAATAACAGATTAAAATATGAAAACAGTCTTATTTATCTTTTAACATTAAATCCTTCTATAATATCGATAGCTGAAAAGGCAATAGATCCTGAGCTTATAGAAAAAGATTTGGCACGTGAGTATTATTTAAGGCTTCTGACTTTGCCTATTGATGCTAGTGTCGAGGATGCGCTTAATATTTTGGGTAGTGAAAAGGTTAGTGAACAAATACTGCTTAAAAGAAAATTTTATGAAGGTGATATTAAAGAAAAGCTTAATTCATTAATAATTAAGATTAAAGATTACGATATTTATAAGAAGAGAATTGAATTGAAACAAGAAAAAATCAATATACCAATGGAAACATCGGAAGGCTTTGAGGCACTATGCATTCGAGCGAGAGAAATAGACTCGTTAAAAAAAGAAAGAGAAAAATTATACGAAGGAAATAATATATGATAATTGAAGATTGTGATATACTTCTCAAAGATGATAAAATTAAAAAACTTATCGAGAAAGGAGAAGTGAATAAATTTTTAACATATAAGGACTTTAATTCTACTATAGATGATGCTGATCCTGATATGATAGACATTCTTTTTCAGCTTTTGGAGTCTAAAGGAATTGTATTTGTTGAAAATAGAAAGGAATATGAGCTTTCTGTAAACAAAACTAGGGGGGATGATCCTTCTAGTAAATTTGTAACAGTTGAGGATAAAATAGGTAATAATGACGATCCTATAAGGCTTTATTTAAAAGATATAGGGAAAGTTGGGCTTCTTACACATGAAGATGAAGTTAAATATTCTAAAAAAATAGAAGAAGGCGAGCTTGAAATTGAAACTATCATACTTAATACTCATTTAATAGTTAAAGAAATATTAAATACTATTGAGTATGCTAAAACTGGTTCTGTGGCGATTCATGAAATTTTGGAACCGCCTCGAATATATAATGTTTCTACTCAAGAAAAAAGAAAATTAGAACGTAAATATAAAAACTTTGAAAAGCAATATACAGAGCTTGCAAATAAATATGTTGCAATTGATAATAATAATTCTCCAAAAGAACAAGAGGTTCTTAAAAAGTCGATAGTTGGCACTTTGTCTAAAGTTAAACTTAATAGAATAGAAATCGAGAGAATTGCTGAGAGACTTAAATTTTATTTGCATAGAATTAAACAAATTGAAGATTATCATGAAAAATTAGCATCTCGTTATAAAAGTACAGTTTTAGAGTTTGAAAATTACTATGAAATTCTTAAAACACCTAAAAGAGATGAGTTAATTAAAGAGCTTACAGAAAAATATACTACTGCACATAATATTGTAACAGAAGATGCTATTGTCGCTGTTATAGATGCTTTGCATAAATCGACAGTGCGTATGGCTGATATTTATGATATTGTCAGAGTCGATAAAGAGACATTAATTGATTGGGTTAATAAGATTGACTCTTCGAGACGAAAAATCGCAAGGGCTAAAGATCATATAGTTAAAGCCAATTTAAGGCTTGTAATATCAATTGCTAAGAAGTATGTAAATAGAGGGCTTCACTTTTTTGACTTGGTTCAAGAGGGTAATATTGGACTTATTAAGGCTGTTGATAAATTTGAGTATAGAAAAGGTTATAAGTTTTCAACATATGCGACATGGTGGATTCGTCAAGCGATAACGAGGTCTATTAGTGATCAAGCAAGGACTATAAGAGTTCCCGTGCATATGATTGAGCAGATTAATAAAGTTACTCGTGTGCTTAGACAATATATGCAACAATACGGTCGTGAGCCTTCTATAGCTGAAATTGCTAAAACTTTGGGCTGGCCTGAAAGCCGAGTTAAACGTGTTCGAAATGTTGCGAAAGATCCTGTTTCTCTTAATGCGCCGATTAGTGATGAGGAAGATACTATATTGGGGGAGCTTATTGAGGATAAAGAATTTGAAAGCCCACAAAATATAACGACGTTTAAGATTTTACAAAAACATATTGAAGGTATAATTGATACTTTGCCTAAACGTGAGCAGAATGTTATTAAAATGCGTTTTGGACTGATTGATGGATATAGTCATACTCTTGAAGAAGTTGGATATGTATTTAAAGTTACAAGAGAGCGTATTCGTCAAATTGAGGCTAAGGCTATAAGAAGGCTTAGAAATGAGTCTAAAAAGAAAAAACTAAAAGATTTTCTTGATTCGTAAAAAATTAAATTAGCAAATTATATATAGACTTAAGAGGTATTATTTTATCTTTTAAGTCTATTTTATATGTTGGTGTTTCTATTAAATAGCTTTTCAAGTAGGGCAGTCTGATGACGTCAGAATCTCTGTCGCCTATCATTAGTGATTTTGAGAAGTCGATATTATGTTCTTTCATTGCCGTCAGATGCATGCCAGCATTTGGCTTTCTTAAAATAGTTTCTCTGACATATTTTTTATTTATGCCATCGGTATGAAATGGACATTTATAGAAATAATCGATTTTAGCATTATATTTTTCATATTCATTTTTGATGTAATTATTGACTTTATCAATATCATTATCGCTGTAAAGTCCACGAGCAACACCTGACTGATTTGTAACGACAACAACTAGATATCCTTTATCATTTGCATGTTTGACTACATCGATAAAGTGCTTATTTATTATGACGCGTTCAATTGTACCAATATACCCAATATCATCAATTAAAATTCCGTCTCTATCTAAAAATAGGGCTTTTTTCATGGGTTCATTTTTATTTGTTTCATATACTGGAAATGCGTAGAGCAAATTATTGTCAAAGGCATTTTGTATAGCTACATCTTTGTCTAAATTTTTATAAATATTACTCGTATAAAAAATATGTTCAGTTGGTGATAAGCCATTTAAATAATCGTTTATTTTATTATTTATAACTTTATATGAAGAATCTATTAAATAATAATTTTTATTTTCCACGTCTTTATTTTCAAACTCGACACCTAAAATTAGATAATTTTCTGGCAAGTTTTTTGTGAAGTTTTCTATTTCGTTTATAAAAAAATCTATATTAATCATTTTATAATTATATATCTAAGATTTATATAATTCAATATCAAATAAAAAATGCTAATTCTAATAAAATAGCCTATTATATATTACTACATGATAGGCTATTTTTATAAATGTTACAATTATTTTTTTGTCGCTGGTATTACTAGATTGAGTATTATTCCAATTAATGTTGCAAGTGCCACACCACTGAATTGAAATGTTATCTCGGTAGTTAAAGGAAATTGAAGTGAAGCACCGCCTACACCTATAACGAGGATTACAGATGACACAATTAAATTTTTTGTTTCTTTGAAGTCAACAGACGACTCGACCAATGTTCTAAGTCCTGATGATGATATTATGCCGAATAATAAAATAGATATTCCACCCAAAACTGGAGTAGGTATTGTTTGAATTGATCCGCTAAATTTCCCAAAAAATGCTAATAAAATAGCGAATATAGCAGCACAAAAAATTACAGGCACGCTATATATTTTAGTGATAGCCATGACAGCAATATTTTCACCATAAGTGGTATTCGGAGGTCCTCCCCAAATTGATGCCCATAAAGTTGAAATTCCATTGCCTAAAATTGTTCTTTTAAGACCAGGTTCTTTATAGTAATCTTTACCGACTACTTTACTTGTTACTAGAACATCGCCTAAATGCTCGCAAAGTGTTGCTAAAGAAACTATTATGAAAGATAAACAAGCGACAAAGTTAAATTTAATAGTTGTTAATTGTGGTATATAAAACCATGGCGACAACTTAATTAACTCTGTATTAATCATATTATAAGCTGGGTGAACCATGCCCATTATATATGTGAATAAGTATCCAGTTATTAATGCCAGTAAAATTGGAATAATTGCTAAAAAACCTTTGAAGACTACACTTACAATGATTGCAGTTGAAAGCGTGACGACAGCTATACTAGTGTAAACTAAGCTATATTCGCCTTGAGCATTAAACATTGCCATCTTGATTGCCGTTGGTGCTAAGTTAAGCCCAATGATTATGATGACAGAACCTATTACAACAGGTGGTAATGCTTTGTTAATCCAATTGCTACCTAGAAAACGAATAATTAAAGATATTATGATATAAAATACACCAGTGGCTAAAATTCCACCTGATGCATATTCAAAGCCATAAATTTGAGATACAGTAATAATGGGTGCGATAAAAGCGAATGACGAACCTAGAAACGAAGGCACTTGACCTTTAGTTATAAAAATATAAATAATAGTTCCGCTACCAGCCGTGAAAAGTGCTACTGATGGGTTTAGCCCCGTAAGTAATGGCACTAAAATTGTCGCACCGAACATAGCAAATACATGCTGAATGCTCAAAGGTATTAAGTATCTTTTTGATAATTCTCTGTTAGTGTACATAAAAACTCCATAAATTATTTTTTCAAATTGGTCAATTCTATAATTTATGGGTACAAATGTCAAACAAAAATATCGATTTTATAAACTATTTAGAAATTTTAATATATTATAATTAAGTTCATTTTTTGTATGAATATAATTAAATAATTTATGTCTAGTGCTATAAGCTTCCATTTCTCTTGGAATATCGAATGCCACAGATACAATTTCTTTAGAAGATACACCAGTCTCGATTTTTATTTTATTAGCAAAACTTACTACTCTATCATTTTTACTATATCCTAAAAACAGAGGCATTTTTATTTTATGCAAGTTTTTTCTAACTTTTTTTAAACCATATTTAAAACTATAAACTGTTTTAGGAAAATTAACTTGTGTCGAGTCATAGGTTACTTCAACTTTTAATTTTTCTTCATAATTTTTAACGACAGAGTCAACACCTTGAGGTCTGATATATTGTAAAATTCCAGAGAAATAAATACATAAATTATTAAAAGCTCCAAGTCCTTTGGCGTATAAACTTACAGGGCTTGAGACGACGATTAAACCATCAAGATAGTCAAATTCGCTAGCTATATCAAGAGCAAAACTGCCACCTTGTGAATGTCCACCAAGCACGACTGTCTCATAACCTTTGCGACTATTTTCAATTTTCATTTTTGCTATTTTAATACTTTCATCCCAGCTCCAAGGCCCAAGTTCTTTAATTTCTTTAGTTGTCCTTGCCGAGCATGGCAGTGCAGGCGCATAAACATCCCATCCATTTTCTATAAGTAAAAATGCTATCTCATCAAAATAGTCAGGTGGAGCATACATTCCATGTAGAAATATAACTAGTTTTTTATTATTTTCTTTCTGCCACCATAAATCTTTGCTTGCTGTATATTTAAGTTTTTCTATATTTTCTCTTATTTTAGGCACTGATATTTTAGTAAAATTTAATGCGATAAAAACACCCAGTGGTAGCCCCAAAGCAGATAGTGCAATATATTTTTTGAAATTAGACATAAAATAACTCCTAAATTTTTAACCCATTTGTGAAATTAAAATAGTGAATGGACCATCATCAATGGCAGGAATTGTCATATCAGCACCAAAAACACCAGTTTTAATATCGATACCCGACTCTTTTTTAAGACATTCATTGAAATAATTAAAAACATGAATAGCATCTTCAGATGACATTGCTTTCAGATAAGAAGGACGATTTCCTTTTTTAGTGTCGGCTGATAAAGTAAATTGACTGACAGATAAAATTTCACCATCAATATCTTTCACAGAGACTTCCGATTCTGCACCTTCAAAAATTCGTAAATTAGATACTTTTTTTGCATAATACTCACACTCTTTATTGCCATCGCCTAAAGCAACACCAACATATAAAAGCAACCCATGCTTTATCGATGACACAGTTTTTTCGTCAACTATAACACTTGCTTCTTTAACTCTTCTTGCTAGAACTAACATGTTTAAATCCCTATAATTATTTAATTACTTTTTGAATTTTAATGATATAGTATTTTCTTTATTTTATCAATAATTAGAAGTGGATAAAAAATAGTATTTTTCTACTTTATTTCGTTCTTGTAAATAGTGCAAAGAGAGTGTAAAATGTTATGTAAACTAATTTTAAAGGGATGTTTTATTAAAATGATTAAGAATAATTTTGCTAGCATTAAATATTTATGCGTACTAATTTTTTTATTTTTAAGTATTGATACTATTTTTACTCAAGAAAACGTGACGACAACAAAAAAAATAGCTTATTATCAGACACTTGAAAAAGATTATAAAGTGGGCATTTTGAGTCGTTTCGATATGGGTGTTGTTTTGGAAGGTTATGATGCACTAACAATTAGTCCAATTACTAAAATTATGATTGAATCTCACTTAAGAGTTACAAAATTAAATCTATATTTTTCGCCACAACTTAGGTTCAGCATTCCAATAGGCAAGGAAAATGTTTATTATAGACATATTAATGATTATAATTTTGAATTCGCTTTTGGTGTCGGTGGATATCTTTATGACGGAAGAGATTTAATCACTGCAAAGGGCTGGTCGATAATGCTTAGCGGTGTTTTTTATTTTACTTTAACATCATTCGGTGAGCCTAATTATGATGTCGAAACTTCAATAACAAATTTCGATATAGGGCAGGGCAGAGGTTCATTTGGGCCTGAAATACAAGCTCGTTTCAATTATAATTTTAATAAGCTTTACGCACTTGTTTTGGGCGTCGATATGAGCTATAATTTCACAACCATGCTTAAAGTTGACCCTGTAACTATTACACAAAATAAGCATTTAATGCATGGGCTTAGCTTGGGTGTAAGTATTGGTTTAATGTTTTTCTAAAAAAAGGAGATTTGAAATGGCTTTATTAAAGTATAGAGAATATGACAAGTATGTTTTGAAATATTTAAATGGACTCACAGAAGCAGTTCATAAAAGCATTATAATAGAGGGAGTTGCTGATATTCTAAATATGTCAGAAGAAGATAGACAAATGTTACTGGCTAATCAAAATTATACTGCACATAATTATCGTGTAGGTTGGAGATTATCATATTTAAAACAAGCTGAGTTAATAGAAAATGCGGGTAGAGGTATTTATAAAATAACAGATTTTGGAAGAGGTTTTTTGGCAGCGAATCCTGATTTCGATTTTAAAACAATGAAAGATAAAACTCCATATTTGCAAAATCAAAAACAGAATAACAAGAAAATTGTTAATGAAGATGATATTGAAGCAGGCGAAAGTGAAGAAGTTAAACGAACCACTGAAGATTATTATGAAGGCGTTGAAGCTGAAATATTAATTCGCTTAAAATCATTGGGTGAAAATTCGGTTGATAAAGGCACTAAGTTTGAAGACATTTGCCTCGACTTGCTTGGAGAAATGGGCTATGGCACAAAAGATAGAACGGGTGGCGCAGGCGACAGAGGCATTGACGGCACTCTCACGCTTGATAAATTTGGGTTCGATAAAGTTGGCATTCAATGTAAATGTTACTCAGATAATAAAATAACTGACAATGAAATTACTAAATTTTATCATGGGCTAAAAAATGTGAATGGAATTAATCGAGGTATTTTTATTACAACAACCGACTTCACACCGACTGCTAAAAAAGTGGTTGATGAAACGAAAGATATAAAAATTGTTTTAATAAACGGCTATAAACTAGCAAGGTTAATGCGTGAATATAAAGTTGGCGTAGAGATTATGGAAGTTAATTATATTTATAATATTGTCATATAAATAAAAAATCCCCACTCATATTTTATACAAGTGGGGAAATATCTTTAGTTCAAAAAATCAATCAATTTTTACTTCTTATCAACAACAGCATCGACAATCACGGCAATAGCACCGTCTCCTGTGACGTTACATGCTGTCCCAAAGCTATCTTGTGCGATATATAAAGTAATCATAAGCGCACCCATTTCAGGAGTAAAACCTAAAGAGCTTTGTAAAATGCCCGCAGCGGTAATAATCGCTCCACCAGGAAGACCCGGTGCTGCTATCATCATAACGCCAAGTAATAAAATGAAAGGTATCATTTTCTCGACACTAAAATTAAAGTCAAAAAGTATCATTACTGCAATAGAACAAGTTGTAATTGTAATCATTGAGCCTGATAAGTGAATAGTAGAACAAAGGCTTGCTACAAATTCAGCAATTTGATCTTTCACTTTATTATTTTTTATAGAAGCCGCAGTTACAGGTATTGTCGCAGCAGACGACTGTGTTCCTACAGCTGTAATATAAGCAGGCAACATATTCTTTAAAAGAAGAAAAGGATTCTTTTTTGATATAATTCCAGCTATAGTATATTGAATTAATAATGCTGTAATATGTAAAGCAATTACAAGTATGAAGACTTTTATAAAAGCATTCATAACAACAGTAGCTTGACCTGTATAAGTCATTTTCGCAAATATACCAGCTATGTGAAGTGGTAAAAGAGGAATAATAACTTTCATTACTAGTCCTGTTATAATTGTATGAAAATCATCAAATATCGATTTTAAGCTAGAGCTTTGTAATCCAGAAAGCCCTATTCCAAGTATAAACGAAAGTATTAATGCAGTCATTACATCCATTAAAGGCAATATTTTTAGGCCTACTATATAAGAGGTAGTGTTTAAAGTCGATTCTTCAAAACCCACAACACTCTGACCTGTCAAAAGAACTGGAAGTGCATTAGATGCAACAGTATATGCCATAGAACCCATAATAATTGTTGATGCATAAGCTAAAGCGACAGTTAGCCCTAATAGACGGCGAGAATTGCTGCTTAAATCAGATATACCCTTAGTGATGAAAGCTAAAATAATCAATGGTATAGTGAAATTAAGTAATGAACCGAAGACGAAATTGAAGGTCGAAAGAAGACGAATAATTACTTCTTGACCTATTAAACCAAAGATAACACCTACGAGAATTCCTAATAGCAACTTCATGAGAAGTGCGTATTTTTTTAGAAAATTCATAACATACTCCTTCTTGTAACATAATAGATACTTTCATTGTACTATATAAAGAAGTTTTGTACAATATATATGGTATTTTTTTTATTAATTATTGTTTAAAAATATGCTTTATGTGATCGCCTCGTTCACCAGTAATTTCGTATCCAATTGCAAGCATTTTCGCTCTTAAAAGTTCAAGTCCTTCCATTGCTTCTTCATCGGTGCAAATTTTATCATTATAAAGAGAATATTTCTTGCGTACACTTAGAGGTGATAAATTAGGCATAACGACATTAGCTCCAGCAAGTATTCCACGCTCTCGACCATTTTTTGAAATTGTGCCGAGTGCAGTGGTTGATGGGATTAATGCAAAAGGAAAAAGAAGTCTTAAAATACTTATCAATATTAATGTTGTGTTTATAGAACCTTTATCTTTGTCTTTAAATGGTGTATCTTCATGGGGCAAAAAAGGGCCGATTCCAATCATTTCAGGTTTTAGTTTTTTTATGAATATTAAGTCATTTGTAATATTATTAATTGTTTGAAAAGGACTTCCAACCATAATTCCTGTGCCAGTTTGAAAGCCTAGTTCTTTTATTATTTTTAAGCATTCCAGTCTCTTTTTTAATAAAAGCTCTTTTGGGTGAAGTTTGTTATAATGCTCTTCAGTGGATGTTTCATGCCTTAACAGAAATCTATTAACTCCGCTTTCTTTTATAGCTTTATAATAATCATAATTTTTTTCGCCGATTGATAAAGTTAAAGCACAGTCGGGGTATTTATTTTTTATGGATGATGTTATATCGACTATTCTTTTTTTAGTGAAAAACATATCCTCACCGCTTTGGAGTACAAAAGTTCTAAACCCGAGTTTATAGCCTTCATCACAACATTCTAAAATGTCATCTTTTGATAATCTATATCTTTGGGCATTTTTATTACTTTTACGTATTCCGCAATAGATGCAGTCATTTTTACAATAATTACTAAATTCGATAAGCCCACGCATGTAGACTTTGTTGCCGAAAATTTTATGTGATTTAATATATGCCTTTTCACGGAGGTATTCTTGCAGGCTTTCTATTTCGATTTTTGATAGTTTTGTATTTTCACTATCGCATAAATTAGTTAATAAAAGTAATATTTCTTTTTTATTAATTTTGCCATTATCATTTAGATTATCAATTATTTTTATTATTTTTTCTTTCATATTATATTTTATAATTCTTTAAACGTAAAATGTATTTGTAAGTTTTGCTATAGCCATTCCGTAATTTGTGATAGCAACATTTTGTTTTTGTGCCGATTTTATTCTGCTTAAAATAGCTTTACGAGTAGCCATACATCCTCCACAATGAATAATTAATTTGTATGGAGTGAGATTATCTGGAAAATTATTACCTGAAACTATATCGATATTAATATTTTGTCCTATTTTATTTTTAAGCATTTTAGGTAATTTTATACGTGCAATGTCGCCATCGAGTGGTAAATGCGAGCAACTTTCAGCAATTAAAATACTATCATTTTCTTTTAGATTATCAATAAAACAAGCCCCATTTTTATACACTTTTTCATCGCCTTTATAACGAGCAAATAAAACTGAAAAAGATGTGAGTAGCGAGCCTTCTGGTTTTATATTTTCAACTTCTTTAAATATTTGTGAATCGGTAATAATTAGTTTTGGAGGATTTTTTAATGCGGAAAGTGATTGTTCAATTTTATCAAAAGTTGATGAAATAATGATAGCTTTATTATCGAGTAAATCTCTAATAGTTTGCACTTGTGGTAAAATTAAACGTCCTTTAGGTGCTTGAATATCTTGGGGCATTACAAGCATGACGACATCATTCTCGTTTATGAGATGTCCAACTATAGAAAGTTCATCATCAGTTTTAAGACTTATAATAATTAAATCGATAAGCTCTTTTATATTATCATTGTTTTTCGCACTAATACAAATAGTTTTTTTATCTAAAATATTTTCTATTTGACTCGCTTTAGTATTATCATTTTTGTCTATTAAGTCGATTTTATTAATTGCTATAATTATAGGTGTGTTGGCATCTTCTAAATATTTTATCCATTTTTTTTCAAAGTCAAAATTATTATTTTCAATATCACTTCCGTCCAAAACTAAAATGGCTATATCTGTTTTAGCGATAATTTTTTTAGTTTTATTAACTCTTAATTGTCCAAGTTCAGTATCGATATCATCAAAGCCCGCCGTATCAACAATCACGCAAGCTCCAAGCCCTTTAATTTCTATCGATTTATATACAGGGTCTGTCGTTGTGCCGAGTATGTCAGAGACTATAGAAATATCTTGACTTGCTAATCTATTTATTATGCTTGACTTGCCGACATTTCTGCGTCCAAAAATTGCGATATGAATTCGATTAGCATTTGGTGTATTGTTTAATGTGTTGTCCATAATAATATATATTAAAACCTGAAGTCTCTTTCACCTTTATCAACTTTATTTAATATTTTAATTAATTGTTCTTTCATTTTGTCATTTGGAACTTTATCAAGTTCACTAGCAAAAGTTTCTTCTGCTTGTGCCTTTGAGCTTTCAGATGCATAATCATTAATATATTCTTTAAGTGTAATTAGAGAGTTTACTTGGCAAAAATCTTTAATATGTCCTTCTTTTGCAAAGCCCATAAACACGTCACCAGTGCGTCCTTCATGATAACATGCTGTGCAAAAACTAGGCATATATCCTATCGAGCATAACCAAGCGACAATATCGTCGAGTGTTCTTGTGTCATTAACTTCAAATTGTTTTGAGTTTTCTGTTTCTTCTTCAGCATAACCGCCAACGCTTGTTCGAGATGCTCCGCTTATTTGAGACACTCCAATATCTAAAACATCTTCACGAGATTGTATGCTCTCACGAGTAGATACTATAATTCCAGTATAAGGCACAGCTATTCTTAAAATAGCTATAATTTTTTTGAAAATTTCATCTGTTATTTTGCTATGAAACTCATTTAAATCAACGTCATCGGCTGGTCTAATTCTTGGAACACTAATTGTGTGAGGGCCGCAGCCAAATTTTTCTTCCAAATGTTCGGCATGCATAAGTAGGGAAGCAAAGTCATATTTATAATCATAAAGCCCAAATAATACGCCAATTCCAACATCATCGATTCCTGCTTCCATTGCTCTATCCATCGCTGTTGTGTGATAATTGTAATTGCTTTTAGGGCCTGTTGGATGCATTTTTTTATATGTAGTTTCATGATATGTTTCTTGAAATAAAATATATGTTCCAATTCCAGCATCATTTAATTTTTTATAATTTTCAATAGTCGTTGCTGCAATATTTACATTGACACGTCTGATAGCTCCATTTTTATGTTTAATGCTATAAATTGTTTTTATGCTTTCTATTACATAATTGATATCAGACATTTTTTCGTCTTCACCTGTTTCAAGAGCAAGCCTTTTATGACCCATATCTTGAAGTGAAATAACTTCTTTTATTATCTCTTCTTGAGTTAATTTCTTTCTTGCAATATTTTCATTTTTAGCATGATAAGGACAATATATGCAGCCATTAATACAATAATTAGACAAATAGAGTGGGGCAAACAAAACTATACGTTTCCCATATATTTCCAATTTTATTTTTTTTGCTAGATCAAATATTTTTTTTTCATATTCTTTATCATCGCATAAAAGCAAAGTTAAAGCCTCTTTAGCACTCAAGCCTTTCATTGCTTCAGCTTTTTTTAGAATGGTATCGATTACTTCATTTTTTGTTTTGTCGATTTGTGATTCTTCAATTATATTTAGTATTTGATTATCATCGATGAAACATTTTTCTTTTTTATTAGTGCAGTTTGTCATTATTATTCCTTTTTTATTTTATGTTAAAACTTTTAGTGAAAATTAATTATATTCTTTTTTAGAATACATAACTTTCGCTGATATGCCGTCAACCATTCCAAGTTTTCCAGATAGTGAGTTTATTTCATCACTCTCTCCGTCAACCACTAAACTTATAATATTAATTTTGCTTTCTCTATATGGTATTCCCATTCTGCCGATGATAATATTTGAATACTCGTGAAGGATGTTGTTCACGTCTTGAAAAACTTTATTGTCTTCAATTATTATACCGATTAATGCTATTTTTTTTGGCATAGAAAAACTCCATAAATTATTTTAAAGTTTAACTATTGAGGATCTTTTTAAGATAGGAATATAATCTTTAAGACTAAAAGGATAAAACCTCTTAATTTAAGACTTATCTAAAATAGAAACCTTCATGCTAAACTTTATAAAGTCAAGTTGCACATTTAGGATACATCTTAATGATAGTATATTTATTATGAATTGTAAATACTAAATCTATTTTTATTAATTAAAAATGAGTAAATTTTCTATAATTTATTACTTGAAATTTGGTATTTTTATATATATAATGTGCATACTGATTGTTTTATGTTTAACAGAAGAAGTTGGAGGTTTAATGGCTAGATTTAGTGAAAAAGAAATTACTGAGACTTTATCTAAAATAAGGTTAGCTTATGAAGATGGTGCTGCTAAATATGGAGCAGGATTTTATAATTTAGAGGCTTTTAATGAAAGATATAGACTAACTTTAAATAGTAAGTCAGATGTCGCTATATTTTTAATGGCTGAATTTCAGGCATTGGGTGATATTAAGTCAAAGATATCGAGTATGGCTAAAAGTAAAGAAACAATTGAAAAGAAAAAACAAGAAAATTATGATCGATCATTTACAAAGAAAGTTGATGATATGATTTCTGACTTTTATGATGCTGTAACTAAATACCCTAAAAAGTTTTTGCATGAGGACTGTGACGACGAGATATCTCATATCTACGGTGGTCTTGAAGAACTTTATTGCTGTTTTACAGTAGTTAAGTTTTATGCTCTTTTTAGAGGTTGTGATTATGCTGTTGAGTCATCTTTTAAAGATATTGATAATAGATTTCAACAATTTGTATCTGACCACACCACTTCAAAATGCCCTCAAGTGTATTCTGATTATATTTTCGATCTCGATAAACATAAAAATACTGGTAGAGCTGAGCAGTTTATATTAAAAGAAGTTGGTTTCTTTCTTCATTCATTTTTATCAAAACTTGAAAAATTACGTGATATAGCTGTGAGATCAAGTTCAACCGAGAAGATTGATTTTCATCGCGATTTTCCAAATTTAAATGAGCGTGTTTATAAATTTTTTATAGGCAAGAGTTTTGAAGAAGTTTACTATGCGACAGTGCTTTATGCACGTGCCATGGTTACCGATTTTAGACTACAAAGTTTTAAGAAAAATGAAGATTAAAATAATCATTTTCTCTTGTTTTATGTTATTATGCTTTAATCTATTTGCCAAAAATATTGATGATGCATATAGAGCATATAAAAATAGAGATTATATAAATGCGGCACGTTTGTTTGAATATGAGATAGCTAATTCTCCTGTGTTGAAAATCGAATATTTTGAAGTTTTGGCAAATTCTTATATGCGTTTGGGTGATTATGATAGTATGTTAAAAACGGCACGCTCAGGTATTGTTGTAAATAGATACTCATCGACACTTCATTTCCAAAGAGGTTATTCTTTATATAAACTTGGAAATACGAATGAGGCTATTCTAGCTATGGAAAAGTCGCTAGAATTTAATCCGAAAAGTGCGTATATTCATAATTTTGTTGGGCTTCTACATTTATATCAAACGAACTTTAAGCAAGCTGAGGCATCATTTATAAAAGCTACAGTTTATAGTCCAAATAATGTTGTGTATATTGTAAACTTAGGTGCTTCTTATGAAAGACAGAAAAATTTTATAGATGCTCTTGATTTATATAAACGGGCATTTAAAATCAATCCTAATTATAAAGGTCTTCAAAATTCGATTACTCGTGTAAATGGTATATTAGGAATTCCAACGATAAGTAATGCTACTAATATAATAAATAATGATGGTATGAATAATGAGATTAAAGAGGCTGAGATGGAGGCTGAAGATATTCATTAATTATAAAAAGGGTGATAAATTAATACCACCCAATTTTTAGTAATTAATTTTATTTAGCAAGCTCATAAGTATCTATAGCTATTGCTTTTTCTTCATCAGTAGCTATAACAAGTAGATCAATTTTTGCATTGCTTGAAGCGAAAGGAGCACAATTACGAGCAGAACTATTCTTCTCGTCATCGATTTCAATTCCAAAAGCTTGCATATTGTCTAAGATTCTATGTCTAATATGAGGGTCATTTTCACCAATTCCACCAGTAAATACAATAGCGTCAACTTTACCTAAAGCCGCTATATAAGAACCTATATATTTTTTTACTCTATAGCAGAACATATCAAGAGCAAGTTTTGCTTGTTTGTTGCCATTTTTTTCTTCAACTAAAATATTTCTCATATCATTGCTTATTTCAGATATACCTAGTAAACCACTTTTTTTATTTAATATATCATTCATTTCTTTAGTGCTCGCACCAGTTTTATCCATAATATAAGTAACAATAGCAGGGTCCATATCGCCAGAACGTGTGCCCATAACAAGCCCTTCAAGCGGAGTAAGTCCCATGCTAGTATCTATCGATTTACCTTGTTGTATTGCACATACACTAGCGCCATTGCCTAAATGACAAACTATAACATTAGCAGAAGCCTTGTTTAATACTTTTAATGCTTCACCATATACATATTTATGAGATGTACCATGGAAACCATAACGGCGAACCTTATATTTTTTATAATATTCATAAGGTAGGGCATACATATAAGCATGTTCAGGCATTGTTTGGTGAAAGCTTGTATCGAAGCAAGCAACCATTTTTGCATTTTTAAGTAATTCTTTGCAAGCATTTATACCAACTAAATTGGCAGGGTTATGCAGTGGGCTTAATTCAGTATAATTTTCAATTTCTTTGATTACACTATCATCAATTAATGTAGACTTTGTAAACGCCTCACCACCATGAACAATTCTATGTCCTACGGCTGTAATTTCGCTAATATCTTTG
Source organism: uncultured Spirochaetia bacterium (assembly GCA_947038115.1). Lineage (GTDB taxonomy): Bacteria > Spirochaetota > Brachyspiria > Brachyspirales > Brachyspiraceae > CAMQVF01. The sequence continues at coordinate 5,511 of CAMQVF010000003.1, read as the reverse complement.
ATTACACCATATTCAGAGTCTAGAAGCATAGAGAATATTAAATTCATACCTTCAGCATGATCTTTAATAGCCTTTGTAATTTCTTTAGTTTTTTCATTACCTGTATGCTTTAACTTACTTTCATTCTCACCTATTCGCTCAAGTAGACCTTTTGCAGCTACTTTTGCCTCGGGCATCTCAAATACTTGGTATTTTATGCTCGAACTACCAGAGTTTACAACTAAAACTTTCATAAAATTTCTCCATTTATTAATAGTGTAATAATTATAACATATATAGAACACTAAGTAAAGAAAATACTATTTTAATCTTTTAATTTTTGCATTTAATATATCAGCGGCTTCTTCTGGTGTCTTTTCTTTTGTTATAACACTAACGGCTGCATCTTGCATTAAAATGTATCCAGAAGGCTTGCCTGACATAAATTTAGCCCATGCAAAGCGAATATCAGTTTTTGATTCGTTATTGAATGATATAAATTTATTAGCATCATTATCTATAGTTTTTGGAGTGTTTTTACTTAAAGGGAAAAAACCTATAGACATATAATTATTAACAACTTCGATACCTTTTTCACTAGATGCCCATTCTAAAAATTTTAGTGCTTCTTTTGGGTATTTAGTTTTACTACTTATAGCTATTCCTTGATCGGGATGAAATACCATATAAGTTTGTTTATTCTTTGGTGCTGGAATTAAATCAATACCAAGCTCAAATAACACAGGCTTAAAATCTAATATAGACCATGAACCATCTATAATCATGGCGGCATTTCCACTTTGAAACATTTCCATCGAGTCAATAGTAATCATTGATCTATAGTCGTCAGGCAAATAGGGGTGTAAGTCTTTTAAGGCAGTTAAAGCTTGAATCATATTCTCGTCATTAAAATTTCTATCACCTTCTTCATAAGCAATTCTACCCTCTGAGCCACCGATAAAATTTGGTAATAGTCCCATGAATAGAACTTCATTTAAATGCCATTTGTCACCGATTGAGTTTGCTAATGGTGTAATTCCATTCGACTTAAGTACTTCACATACTAATAAAAATTCTTCCCAAGTTTTAGGAAACTCATATATTCCATATCTTTCAAATATATCTTTATTGTAATAAACACTATGCGACACTGCTGTCAATGGAACTGCAAATTTTTTACCATTCTTATCCGACCAAGCCTCAATGCCTAAAGCGGAGAAGTTTTTATCTATATCTTTAATACTCGATATATCTAAAATATAACCTTCTTCAAATAATTCCATTCCTGAATTATAACTTTTTACAAATAACAAGTCTGGGGACTTTGTCGTTGTAGATCTTGACTTTACCAAAGTATTATAATCCATAGTTTTTATTCCACTGAATTCAATAGTTACATTTGGATTTATTTGTGAGTATCTGCTTAATAATGCGTTCATAGTCTCTGTATCACTGACTCGCCATGAAATCATTTTTAGTACTACTTTATCTTCTTTCTTTAAACCGCAACTTATCGTAAATATTAAGATAAAACTTGTAGTTAAAATTATTTTTATTATTTTCTTCATAAGACCTCCGACATCTTAACTATATTATATTTTATTATTCAAAAAATAACATCATATCTTTAAAAATATTTTCAGTTGAATTAGCCATAATTTTTGTTGGAGGAAGTGAGTCTATAAAATATTTACCATAACTTTTCGTTACAAGTCTATTATCTAAAACAAAAACGACACCTCTATCATTTTTACTTCTAATTAATCGACCAAAACCTTGTTTAAATCTAATTACAGCGAATGGCAATGCATAATCTAAAAATGCGTCACCACCTGATTCTTTTATATATTCATATCTGCCTTCACTAATGGGATCAGTTGGGACAGCGAATGGTAATTTTGGAATTATAACCACTTCGAGACTTTTACCCGCAACATCCACACCTTCCCAAAACGAATCGACACCAAAAAGCACATTATTATTTGACGACTTAAACATCTCAAGTATTGTGTGCCTATGCATGCCTGAAGCTTGTGTGAGAATATTTATATTTTTAGACTTTAATATTTCAACTGTCGAATTATAAACAGAAGAGAGCAAACTAAAAGATGTGAATAAAACAAAACTTCTTCCACCTGTTATGTCTGAAGCTTTTATCACAGAGTCTGATACAAAATCATTAAATTTTTCATTAGTAGAGTCGGGTGCTTTACTCGCAATATAAAGTCTTGAATTATTTTGATAGTCGAAAGTTGACTCAAGATAAATATTTATTTTTGCTTCTTTAGGTATTAAATTGAATCCTAGTTTTTTTTCAAAGAAGTCAAAACTTTTACCAACTGTGAGAGTTGCCGAATATAAAAGCACGCTATCAAAGCGATTATACAAATATTGTTTCAAGGCTTCACCAACATCAACTGGTGTGATATGCCATGAAAGTAATAAATTTCCTTTTTTACTAATCTTAGCTTCAATCCATCTGATGTATTCATCTTTTTTATAATTTATTACAATATTAAGTGAAGTTAGCTGTCTTCTTAGTCGTTCAGTATAAGCGATACTTATTTGCATAAGCTCTTCACAGTCGATAGACTTTTCAATTATTATATCAAAAAAATATTTTATAAGTTTATCACATAAATTTACCAAACTTAGCATAGAAATATGAAGCTCATTTAGCGGATTAAAACCTTTTTGCCAATGCTCACTATTAATTATCTTTTCACTTATTCTAAATTTATATGGCATTCCTGGTTTTGACTCAATATTTTCATGACAATAAGCCATAAATTGTCTAGTCGAATCATCTAAAATATTTTTAAGCCTTAATGCATTTTCATCTGCCGAATTAATATATGCAAGCGTTTTATTATATTCATCTTGTTCTATTAAATGTTGATTATCATCAAGCATTGTTTTTATTTTACTGATAAATCCAGTTTTTTTATTTTTATCTCTACCATAATTTGATATATAATAAAGTGCCTTAAGAACTCCATTTTTACTACCATCACCACCAAAATAACTTGAAGCCGAATTATCAAAGTTATGAGCCTCATCAATTATCACTTTGCTGTACCTAGGCAGAAGTGCGATTTTACCTTCAGTCTCCGCATAAATAGCCAAGTCGGCACAAAGAATATGATGATTAACAATTAAAAGCTGCGATGCATTAAGTTGTTTTCGCATTTTATAAAAAAAGCAATCTTCTAAATATTCACATTTTCTATGTGTGCAAGTATCATTATCACAGCAAACCATTTCCCAAAGTTCTGACGATGGTTTATAGCCCAAGTCTGTTAGTGAACCATCTTTCGTTTTTGTAATCCAATCATCGATATTCTCGAAGAAGTCCATAGCTTGGTTAATATCGAGACGTCCTTCATATTCTTTTATATTGTCTTTTACTTTTTTTATGCATACATAATTATAACGCCCTTTAACTAATGCATATTTCACATCAGGAGCAATTATTTTTATTATTGCAGGTATATCTTTTGATATTAACTGCTGTTGCAAATTTATTGTATTTGTTGAAATAACTATTCGAGTTTTGTTTTCTTTAAGCCATAATAATGCGGGCACTAAATAAGAAAGTGATTTGCCAATACCAGTTCCTGCTTCAGCCATTAAATGTTTATTACTATTAAGTGCGGTAATTGTGGCTTCGACAAGTTCGGTTTGTTCTTGCCTATATTCATATCTTTCTAATGATTTAGCTAATACGCCATTATTTGAAAACATAAATAAAGTTTCTGACTCATCAAGCTTTTTTACAACTTGCGATTTTATAGGCCGTACGACTTCATAATAATCGCTTGCATCATTGTTTGTAATATAAAAACCAACGCCAGCATTATTGCCAAGCTCACTAGCTATAGAAATATCTGGCCTCGATGGAGTGAGGTTTCCAGATGGGTGATTATGTAAAACGGCATCATATTCTAATGAAAGAGATATTATTGCAGGCACCGAATCTTTATTACCACGTGCGATGATATCGATAATTCCTAGCATATTATGTTTATCAAAGTTTACGCCAAAATAAACTTCATTTCCATTTGAATCTTTAATTGATTTTCTTATGAATTCTAAAGCTTCATCTGAAAATACGGAACTTATATCTTTTTCACTCATGTTTAATTTTTTTAATGTATTTCTTCTATTGTCTTTTTTATCGGTACAAATTCAACTTCGACAATACGTCTATCTTCCATTTTTTTTATTCGACAATTATAATGTCCAAGCACTATTTTTTCATTTTCATCAGGCAATCTGCCCAAATACTCAAGTATATATCCAGCTATTGTTTGATATTCATCATGTTGAAAATCAAGTTTCAATGTTGTATTAACCAAATCTAATGGAGCAAGCCCATTAACTATTGCACGTTTACCTTTGAATTTTATATGAGACTGGGCTTTATCGCTTTCATCCTCAATTTCACCCATAATTTCTTCGATAATGTCTTCCATAGTAATAAGACCAGCTGTGCCACCGTATTCATCAATAACTATTACCATTTGAAGTTTTTGTTTTTGCATTTCAGTAAAAAGCATGCTAATTGGTTTGTTTTCAGGCACGAAGTAGGGTAGCATTATATAGTCGGTAGCTTTTTTTTCTACCATGCTATTTTTTAAATAATCTTTAAATATCGATTTAGTATGAAAAACACCAATGATATGGTCAATATTTTCGTCATATACAGGAAATCGGCTATGCCCTGTTCCTATTGATAATGCTAAAATATCTTTAACTAACATATCAGAGTCAATAGAATACATGTCGACACGAGGTATCATTATAGATTCAGCAGTTTTATTTCTAAAGTCTATAACGCCTGTGAGCAAATCCATAGTTGAGCCTATAATTATGCCTTCTTTATGACCCAAATTTATTATTGAAGTGATGTCATCCATGCTTGAAACAAGACTACTTTTTGTCGTGGGTCTCATACTAGGAGGCAATAAATATCTTATTACAACATTAGTAATTACTTCTAAAAGAATTGTAATGGGTTTGAATAAATAAAAGCATGTTTTAGATAAACCAAAAATATACGGGACAAATGTTTCAGCATTAACTCGCATAAATAGCTTTGGTAATACTTCACCAAATATTAAAAGTGTAATTGTAAATAATGCGGTTATAAGAGTTATAGACGCACCTTCTGATAAGAGTGGTGTTATTTTTGCAACATTAATCGCAAGGACTGTAATTATCGAAGTTGCTGCTATATTTACTACGTTATTTCCTACTAATAGCGCAGGAATTAATGAAAATTTATTCGTCCAAAATTTCTTATCGCTTTCTTTTAATTTGTTTTTTCGTACAAGCCTTAAAAGTGTAACGTCATCAATTGATGTGTAGCCAGTTTCTGTCCCTGAAAACAAAGCTGACAACATTAAAAGTATTACAACAGAGACTAATGGAATTATTATTTCTAAAATCATAGTGATACAAATTTATATTAAAAACAGTATTTTGTCAAAGGTTCTTGAAGAAAAATATCGAAAGCGACACAGCTAGTTA
>CAMQVF010000002.1 GCA_947038115.1 uncultured Spirochaetia bacterium | reverse complement strand
TGCTTAACAACAATAATAATAGTACTATATTTTTCATAATGACCCTCCGATTTATTCAAATTTAATTTTCTACTTAAGATGTCTACTTTAAAAATTCTATTATCATATTTTTTTCTTGATTAGTTAATAAATGCATATGCCCCCTGCCCTTTAATTCATGTACCGTGCAATTTGGGATTATATTTTTAGCTCTTTTTAAAATTTTTTTTGCAGGAAATAAGCAATCATACTCACTTGCAATTACAAGTGTCTGAGCATTGCATTTTTTAATTAGTTTTTTACTCGCATTTGAAGGCATTCCTATTTTTAGTTTCACATGATCAAAACTATTTTTTATTGCATCAAGTGTGTCTTTATCTAAAATATCTTCCATAACTGCAATAAATAAAGCTGTTTCTATTGTGTATTTATCACCTTTAGTGCGGTTATATATCCATTTCAAAAGTATAGTCATCTGCACTTCTTCTGTAAGATATTTAGTATTTTTAGTGAAGATATATTTTATAACAGGAATTATCATCGTTGAGAAACATAGAGGATATGAATTTTTTATTCCTGAAGGAGTTAATAATACACTTTTATTAATTTTATCTGCTTCGATACACATTAATTTTGCTAAGATTCCCGCACCAAAAGAAGACCCTAAACAACTAATTTTCTTAAAACCAAGTATATCAATAACTTCGTTTGCCCACTTACCATAGTCATATCCAATTGGACAAAGATCGACTTCTGCACTTTTCCCAGGATGTCCTATAATATCGACAGCATATATATGAAAATCTTTTAATAAAAATTCATATCTTAAAAGATTATAAGCAGATGTAGAATTGCCTCCATGAAAAACAAGTAATGGAATGCCTGTAAAGTTTCCTATTTCAATTAAATGTGTTTTGCCAAAAGAAGTGTTAATATAAATATCTTTATAATCGCAATCAAGTTTTGATAATTGCATATCATATAATTCAATTGTAGCTTTTAGACTTTCTTTAGTTTTATAAATTGTTTTCATTGCCATTTTCTTAAATTAGTTCCATAATTATAATAAAAAACTAGATAATTCATAGATAAACTACTTTATAAATATTATATAATAGCAAGGTATTATTTTCAATGAAATATGCTGTAAAGTTAGATAATTTACTATCTTAAAGTATAAAAAATTGCTATAAAATTTCTGATAATTTAATTATAGTTTTATATTCCAGCCTAAAATATTATTTATATCATCAACTGCATATCCATATCTTGTGGGATAATTTTTCTAAAACATCAGCCTGCACTACTCCAATATGTTTTATAAAGTATTTTTAATTCTTTGTTAATACTCATTTTTATTATCATACAAAATTATAATTATATTCATAGATTCTAGCGTCTGCGTAAACGAATAACCATGATAACAGGTAATTTCTTTTTTGGAAATGAAACTTCGTAAAAACCATCTAAGATAAAACCCATATTGAACGATATATTTAATATTTCAGTAATTGAACGATGATAATAATTTTGCAACACTGGCTGACCTGCAATGGCTTCACCTTTATGCATATAACTTTTAAAATAATCATTATTAGAATATGTAAAACAAGGATGATGTGTGGCGAAAACAAAAATTCCATTATCTGCAAGCATTTCATAAACAGCTTTAAAAAGAGGTTCTATATTCGAAATATCCATAATAGCCATATTGGCAACTGCTTTATCAAAATGGCGCTCCTGTTTCAAACTTAATAATTCTTCATATTCTGTGGCATCACAAACCTTAAACTCGACAGCGTCTAAAACTGCTGACCTACGTTTTATAGCAAGCTCAATCATTTTTGGACTATAATCAAAAGCAATAACTTTAGCTCCGAGTTTAGCCATATATTCTGAAAAATTTCCATTTCCACAAGCGACGTCTAATATCAAATCATTTTCTTTTATTTCTAATAATTCTACTGTACGTGGTCTTACAATATCACAATGGAAAAAATTAGATTCATCACCCATTGCATCATCCCAATATTCTGCATTTGTTTCCCATTCAGCAAGTCCGTTATCAATCATTATTTGTCTCCATAAAATATTAATTTAAGAATATCATCGCCACTAATTTAGCAATAATAAGCGAAAAAACTACACGTTCAAACCATATAATTAATATATGATGTAATTTGATTTTAATTTTTGTTGATAATATACATGGAATTGAAGCCGAGAAAAATAATATCTCTGACACACAAACAACAGCAATAATATAGCGAGCCTGCAAGTTAAGCCCTGTCGACAACATAGCAGGTAAAAACATTTCAGCAATACTTGTAGATACTGCCTTCGCAACCAAAAATGCATCGTCGCCAAAACCTAAAATCTTTGTGAGTGGCAAAAATATATATCCAATATAATCAAAAACAGGAGTGTATGTAGCGAGTAATAGCCCAAGTAAACCAATTGATAAAACTGATGGCACAACTCCTGATGCTATAAAAAAACCATCTCTAAGGTTACTTAAAACTAATTTATATACTGGTTGTTTATTACTATTAGCCGCATATAAAGCCGATGACATTGCACGCTTAAATACTCCACCTTCAATTTCAGGCTCTTCAAATTTAAAGTCGTTATAATAAGAATCAGGAATTGATTTTATAGGATAAAGCCTTGTCGTAATAGCTGTTACTATAAATGTAATACTGATACAACTTAAAAAATAAAATAACCACATATCCATTAAATTAAGTGTTTTTGCGACGACTACCATAAAAGTTGCAGATACTGTAGAAAAACCTGTAGCAATTATTACTGCCTCTTTAAGAGAATATTTTCCTTCGGTATAAACTCTATTTGTTAAAAGAAGAGCTATTGAATATGAACCCACAAAAGAAGCGATAGCATCAATTGATGATTTACCTGGGGTCTTAAATATAGGACGCATAATTCCTTCCATTATAACACCCATGAATTCGAGAAATCCATAATAAATGATAAATGTTATAAACATTCCACCCAATGGTATGATAATACTCAAAGGAACAGCGAGTTTATCGAATAGAAATGGCAAGACATTAGGCTCAAACAAAAATGCAGGCCCTATTTTAAACAACATGCATATTCCACTTATAAGCCCAGCTATTTTTGAAATTGTGAAAAATATACCAGTAGCCGACTTATTCCAATCTTTTTTAATAAAAAATGTGCGTATAAGCCCCACTATCATCATGGTTATTATATGATAGGCTGTATGACCTTTTAATGAAGCTATAGTAAAACTTGTAATATGATCAAGCACAATACTACTTTTGCCATTGATTGTTATAGGAACAAAAAATACAAATATACCTATAAAATTATAAAGCAAATACTTAAATATTCTATACTTATTAGCCATATATAAAAGTCCTATTTAAAATACACATGAATGGTATTTTAATTTGATATTAAAGTCAAATAAATATTTTTTAGGTGTTTTTATATTGCTATTTTAATATATAAATGTACTATATATAAATAAATTTAAGGAGTTTATTATGAAAAAAATTGGATTGATTTTTTTAAGTTTGATGTTTGTTTTCATGGTTTCTTGTTCTGGCAATACAGATCCAGATAATGGTAGTACTAATCCAAGTGATACTGCTTTTTTAAACAATGTAAAAGGTAAATATGCTGGAATAAAAACACCGCAAGAAGCTGGTTTCTTTTTCAGTGAGGATGGAAGAACTGTTCAGAATAAAGCTTCTGGTGTTGGCGTCACTTACGTATTTAAGTCAGCAGAGTCTAGTACAAAAGCTATATATACTGCTGGGACAATAGAAGCTGTTTTTAGAATTGGAGATGGAAATCTGTATATTACTTTGCCAACAGCACCAGAAATTAACTTAGGAAAGTTAGAAGGTGGTAATGATGGCGGTGGTAATGATGGCGGTGGACAAACTAATCCAAATGATACTGCTTTTTTAATCAGTATAAGAGGCAAATATACTGGAACAAAATCACCAGACAATGGTTTTTTCTTCAGTGCTGATGGAAGAACTGTTCAGAATAAAGCTTCTGGTGTTAGCATCACTTACACATTTAAGTCAGCACAGTCTAGTACAAAAGCTATATATACTGCTGGAGCAGTAGAGGCTGTTTTTAGAATTGGGAATGGAAATCTGTATATTACTTTGCCAAACACACCAGAACTTGACTTGGAAAAGTTAAAAGATACAGTTGATGATGCATTTTTAGATAGAATAAAAGGGCAAACGGCAGGGAAAGAAGAAGACGCTAAATATGCTAAATTTAGTCCTGATGGAAGAACTATTACTTTTAAAACTGGTAATCAAATCAATCCAATAGTAGCTACTTTTGTAAAAGCTAGCTCTCACCAAGATGCCATATATAAAGATAATCAAACTACGTATACTGTTAGCACACCTACTGCAGTAATAATAAATGGTATTAATGTTGGTTATTTGCCATAAGAATAAACTTTAATTTTAAAAATAATAAAGCCCCGCCATAACTGGTGGGGTTTTTCTTTTATATATTAAACACTAGATATTGACACGAAAGAAAAATTAAAGGCATTCCTAAATATAATATAAAGAAATGCCCTAAATATATTAACCTAAGCTATTCAAAACGCTTTTTTCAATCTCGTTTGAAATCTTCACCGCTTCATTATAATAACTATCACACTTCTCTTTAAGATCTTTAACCAAAACCTCATCACTAATAGAAGGAATGTTAATTCTTACATTATAAATAGCACCCTTAGCACCTGCCAAAGCAAGAAGTCCAGCGACACCAACATCAGACAAAGCATTCTTATTGCCATATTCGACAAATATACTAAGAAGTCTTAACACTTCACATGAAAGCTCAACCATTCTAAAAGGTGTTTTTGTAGCCTTAATTGTAGCCTCTTCGATAGCTTTAGAACGTTTAGCTTTGTCGTCATCGCTATCTTTAGGCAACTTAAAAGCAGCCATAACCAAATTAAAATTATCAGTGTCCTCGTCAACTAAACGAACAAGCTCATGTTCTAAAACTTGCATCTTAGCGAAAGCGTCTTCAAATTTAGCCTTAATAGAATCATCAAATTCCATATACTTTTTTTTGCCAATAGTAAGATGCCCCACCATTCTACATAAAGAAGCACCAAGTGCCGACACCAATGCTGAAACAGAACCACCACCGGGTGCAGCCGAAGGCGAGTCAACTTCATTAATAAAATCTATAACTTTATAATCTACCAATTTCATAATAATCTCCATTTACTTTTTTATAACTAGAACAATCCAGATATTACACCATTTTCATCAATATCAATAATTTCTGCAGAAGGCACTTTAGGCAAACCAGGCATGTCGATTATACCACCAGCCATAGCGATGATAAAACCAGCACCAGCTGCAAGTTTAAGCTCTTCAATTTTAACTGTAAAGTTTTTAGGACGTCCAATTAATGCAGGGTTGTCAGAAATCGACTTTTGAGTTTTTGACATACAAATAGGCAAATTAGAATAGCCCATATCATTAAGTTTAACCATCATCTTTTTAACTGAAGGAGTAAACTCAACATTATCCGCACCATAAATTTCTGTACAAATAGTTTTAATTTTCTCATCAATAGCCATCTCAAGTGGATACAAAGGTTTATAAGGTGATTTTTTTGTCTCGATTTGTGCCAAAACAGCATTAGCCAATTCTTTACCACCCTCACCACCATTAGCCCAAACATCACATAAAGCAACTGGTGAATTAAGTTTTTCACAATGAGTTCTTATAATTTCCAATTCTTTGTCAGAATCAGTTACAAATCTATTAATAGCAACAACAGTTGGAAGCCCAAATTTATGCATGTTTTCAATATGTTTATCTAAATTCTCAAGCCCTTTAGTTACAGCTTCAACACTTTCAACACTAAGGTCTTTAGCACCACCATGATGTTTTAACGCACGAACAGTAGCAACAATAACAACACAACTAGGCTCGATATTTCCCATTCTACATTTAATATCTAAAAACTTTTCAGCACCCAAATCGGCAGCAAAACCTGCTTCTGTAATGGCATAATCTGAAAGTTTGAGTGCAAGTTTAGTTGCAAGTATAGAGTTACATCCATGAGCAATGTTAGCGAAAGGCCCGCCGTGGATAAATACTGGAGTATTTTCTAGTGTTTGAACAAAGTTAGGTCTGATAGCTTCTTTAAGTAATGCAGTTACAGCACCCTGAATTTTCAAGTCGCCAACTTTTAATGCCTCACCTTTTGTATCATAAGCAAATACCATTCTAGAAATTTTTTCTTTTAGTTCCATCAAAGAATTAGAAAGACATAATGCCGCCATAATCTCTGAAGCAACTGTAATTTGAAAAGAATCTTCACGAGGGTTACCATTTTCTTTACCGCCAATACCTATGACAATTTTTCTTAATGATCTGTCATTCATATCGATTACACGTTTCCAAGTTATTTTTGTAATATCGATATTTAAAGTATTGCCATGTTTAATATGATTGTCAATACAAGCAGATACCAAATTATGAGCAACACCTATTGCATGAAAGTCGCCATTAAAATGTAAATTAATCTCTTCCATAGGAACAACTTGTGCATAACCACCGCCAGCAGCTCCACCCTTAACACCAAAAACAGGCCCTAAAGAAGGTTCTCTTAAAGCTGCAATAGAGCTTTTACCCAATTTATTTAAAGCTTGAGTAAGACCAACTGTTACTGTCGACTTTCCCTCGCCTGCAGGAGTCGGAGTAATCGCTGTTACAAGAATAAGTTTACCGTCTTTTTTACCTTCAAGTTTTTTAAATAAACTTAAATTTACTTTACCTTTATATTTACCATAAGACTCATAATCATCTTCACCCAAACCTATTTTTTTAGCAATGTCTGCTATAGGTTGCATCTTACATTCTTGTGCTATTTGAATATCAGTTTTCATAATCTAATTATTCCTTTTATTTTAAAATTTTTATATATCACTAACTAAATATAACGCCGAACTTTTGATTTATAATCTAAATAATCATCACCAAAAGTTATAGCAAGAAATTTTTCTTCTTCTAAAATCTGCAAATGAAACAGTAACAAAGCAATTATCACAGTTATAAATAATACAATATTTGGGTTAGCCACAGAAATTCCAATATAAAACAAATCGAAACCTAAAAAAGCAGGATTGCGACTTAGTTTAAGAACTCCACCTGTTTGAAGACGAGTTCTTTGTGAACTGTCAACACCAGCACGCCAACTATTTTTCATCGCAATTAACGCCATAATTAAAAACAAATTACCTATCAACGCTATTGTAACTCCAATTATGTCATTATATTGACCAATATAGATACTTGGAAATATTCTAAAAATACTAAATAATTGTAATACTGCCATACTATATGTCGTAATAATCAAAGCCTTTTCTAACAATCTAGTATAGTTTTTTTTCATGCCACGACCCAAACGATTAACACTTATACCATCTTTTTTAAGTAACGATCCCTTTATAAAATATGCCCCATAAAAAATAAGCATTGATATAAGTGTTAAAGATTTCATTTTATTATTTTCACCATATTATAAAACTAAACCAATTTAATCGATAAGTTTAGTTTCAATTATTTTAGGCTCTAATGCTTCTTCAAGTCCCAAGTAGTATTCTAAAGACTCACTAACTGCCTCTAATGGTAAAGCACCAATTATTTCAGACCCTAAAACATTAACGCCATATTTTTTAGCTTCCATTTTCACCATTTCATACATTCTATAAATAGGATTCTTTTTATAATCTTTAATATTCATAGTAACCTGCACAATATTTTTCTCTTTAATTTCAGCAGGACCCGCTTGAATAAATTTAAATCCACCGCTTGATCCACGTAATGCAACAGCAATTTTTTTAGCTATGTCAATATTTTGTGTGTCAAGATTAATATTATAAGCGACTAAAGGCATACGAGCACCAACTGCAGTAACACCCGCTGTTTCATGAATTTGAGCAGCACCGAAATCAGGCGCCCATTCAGGAAGTTTAATCTTCTCGCCCATTCCCTCAAATTGACCTTTTCTAATTTCAGGCAAAGATACTCTATTAGGAGCACTAGCAGAAGCCTCATATAAGAAAATAGGTACTCCAAACTTTTCATTAATTTCTTTAGCTACTTTTTTAGATATTTCAATACAATCATCTGTAGTCATGCCCTTAATTGGAATAAAAGGAACAACGTCAGTAGCGCCCATTCTTGGATGCTCACCCTTCTGTTTACGCATATCAATTAATTTAGTAGCAACTCCAATAGCTTCAACCACTGCATTAGATACAGCAGTAGGCTCACCTAAAACAGTCACAACCGTTCTATTATAATCTTTGTCTGGCTCAACACTCATTAAAGTTATACCCGGCTTGTTTTTAAAAACATCGGCTATCTTTTCAACAACTGTAAGGTCGACACCTTCGCTAAAATTAGGTACACACTGAACAACTTTCGTCATAATATACTCCATTTTTTTATTTATCGAACAAAATATCAATCATCATCCTCAAATAATAAATATAAATTAGATGAATTATAAGAATTATCTTTAATACTTAATTTCCAATCTGTAAGTCTTATAATTTCATGCCTCGATACATCACCTTCATGCATGCCTAAATCATAATAAGGCTCATTAAGTAAAGTACCTTCAATCTCAAAATCATCTTCATAAAAATTACTAACCTCAAACCACAAATGCTCTATCTCACCTTCTGCATAACTATCTTCATCTTTAGCATAAGCGAGTTTGATTAAAAACTTAAACTCCGCATCATCTTTATGATTATCAAAAATATCGAAAAAGTAACCTATTGTAGCCCTCGCACAATCACGTATAAGATTAGTTTCAAAACTACTCAAAGAAAAAATATTATTTTCCGTCATAATTTCTTTATAAATATCGAAGGTACATATATTACCATCAATATAGGGGACTACTGCCAAGGAGTTTTTTTTATGCAACTCTATATTAGAAAAGACTTTGTTTTTTTTGTATTCAGCAAAATCTGTAAGTGCTAAAGATATACCCATAACTTCTATAACTTTATTTTTTTCTATACCACCAAATTCTATTGACCTTTTAGCCAAACTACTTAGAAGCATAGATAAAGAATATAAAATCTCGCTATCATTTACGGCAGGAATCTCAAGTTCAGGTAGAGATATTCGTGAAAGACCATGAGTATGAAGCCAATATTCTTTTGTAGAAGTTTTCTCGTTATAACCACCATGTATCGAATATAAATAATCAAGCGAAGGTGGCAAATCAAACCTCGATATATATTCAAGGCAACTACCACTTCTCACAACAAAAGTAGAGATATCAATAAAAATCAATGGCGAAATAGATAATAAAGACAACAATTTTATATGCCTTTGATAATCTAATATCGCAAAATTTTTATATTCTGTAGCCAAAGATAAAGCATTTTTTATCTTAAATATTTCTTCAATATCTTTATCCTCTAAACCAGAAATAGTGAAAGTTTCTTTAAGCGTATATCTTAATTCAGAACTCTCAATTATCGCCACATAAAATTCTAATATATCTTCTTTTTCAGGATAAGAACCCAATAAACTATCATCTTCTTCTTCGAAAATAAATGGCAAATAATGAAGTTTTAGATAAATTTCTTTCAAATTTTTTTTATTTGTATATTCGCTTTCGTCAAGATCTCTAATTTCAACAATAGTGAATGTATCATTTTCGGCGAGTTTCTCTTTTATATACTCAATATTCAAACCATCAAAATTATCACTAATAGAAAATAAATGACTCAAATTACTATACATTAATAAAAAAACCTTTTAAAACTGATTTTTAAGAAAATTACGCCTCATTGTCATTTTTTACAATAAACATTTGAGGCATAATTAATATTTACTTCTTCATAACTTTTTTAATCAACTCATCACTTACCAAGAAAGGCAAAGTAATATGATCGGTCGACTTGTTGTTGTTATTATATTCTATAACTGTAGTAATAGAATTTTCATTACGAGCCCAAGCACGTCGAGCAACACCACTCATAACATCCCAACGCATGGCAGAATTTAATATCTCATCAACTCTACTAGAGCCATCTAAAACCATACCAAAACCACCATTGATCGATTTACCAATTCCAACGCCACCACCATTATGAAGTGCTATCATAGTCATTCCACGAGCGGCATTTCCTGCAAAACAATGTGTCGACATGTCAGCCATAATATTACTTCCATCTTTAATATTAGAAGTTTCTCTAAAAGGCGAATCAGTTCCTGACACATCATGATGATCACGCCCAAGCATAACAGGGCCAATCTCACCATTTCTTACCATATCATTAAATTTAAGCGCAACAGCAGTTCTACTTTCAGCATCTTGATAAAATATTCTAGCTTGAGTACCAACAACCAATGCATTTTTATCGGCATTTTTAATCCACATATAATTATCTCTATCTTGATAACGTCTATTAGGGTCAACCAAATCTAAAGCTGCCTTGTCTGTTTTAAGCAAATCTTCTTTTTTACCACTTAGACAAACCCATCTAAAAGGACCATATCCAAAGTCAAATAACTCAGGCCCTAAAATATCTTCAACATACGAAGGAAAAATAAACCCTTCTTTATCATTACGACCATTTTTAGCAATTTCCATAATACCTACATCATAAATAGCTTTTAAGAAACTGTTACCATAGTCGAAAAAGTATACACCACGAGCTGTGAGTTTTTTTATAACCTCATAATGAGCTCTTAATGTTTTATTAACTAATTCATTAAATGTCTTTCTATCTTCAGCCAAAAGACGAGTTCGCTCTTGAAACGAAATTCCTTGTGGACAATAACCACCATCATAAACTGCATGACAAGAAGTTTGATCAGAAAGCAAATCTATATTTTCATTATTTTCAAAAGCATATTCAAGCAAATCAACAATATTACCATGAAATGCTATGGCACATGGCTCTTTCGCCGAAGTTTTTACCTTAGCTAATTCAAATGCTTCTTTAGGTGTCTTAGCAAGTTTATCAATCCAACCCTGTTCTAAACGAGTATCAATTCTCGACATATCAACTTCAGCAATAATTCCAACACCATTAGCAATAACAGTTGCCTTGCCTTGTGCCCCACTCATGCCACCAAGTCCTGATGTTATAAATAATTTACCAGCAAGGTCTCCATCATTAGGGACATCACAGAATAATCTCGCTGCATTAAGTATTGTAGAATAAGTGCCGTGAACAATTCCTTGAGGGCCTATATACATCCAACCACCAGCCGTCATTTGTCCATAATTAGCAACGCCAATTGCAGCAGCTCTTGCCCAGTTGTCATAATCATCGAAAGCACCAATCATTAATGCATTTGTAATAATAGCACGAGGCGACATTTCATGTGATCTAAATAAACCACAAGGATGACCCGATGCAACAACTAAAGTTTGATGCCTATCTAACTGCTCTAAATATTTCTTTATAAGTCTATACTGCATCCAGTTTTGACAAATCTGCCCAGTCTCACCATAAGTTACAAGTTCATAAGGATACAAAGCAACATTAATGTCTAAGTTATTATCAATCATAACTTGCATTGCTCGCCCTTCAATACATTTACCCTTGTATTCATCGATGGGTTTGCCGTATAATTTTTCTTCTGGTCTAAATCTATAACCATAAATACGACCATGCGTCATAAGCTCCGCATAAAACTCGGGTGCTATTTCTTCATGTAATTCATAAGGAACATATCGCAATGCATTCCTTAGTGCTAATTCTATTTCATTTTCCTCTAAATGCACAACACGCTTAGGTGCTCTTCTTATAGAAGCGTCCATTTTAGGAGCTACCGAAGGAACATCTTCAATTGTAAGTTTTATCTCCAT
The DNA here is from genome assembly GCA_947038115.1 of uncultured Spirochaetia bacterium. Lineage (GTDB taxonomy): Bacteria > Spirochaetota > Brachyspiria > Brachyspirales > Brachyspiraceae > CAMQVF01. Next base: position 51,963 of record CAMQVF010000002.1, on the reverse strand, counting down.
AGCATTTGATATGACATTATTGTCAATACTCATAAACATATCTCCTTTTTATTAAAATATAATTATTTGTTTTCTACAACAAGTTTTCCTTTTTTTATAACCCTATCAACTAGATTATTACCAAATCTATAAAAAATATAATTCAAATTTGGAGCATCCCAAATGATGATATCGGCTTGCTTACCAGTCTCTAAAGTTCCAAGAATTTCAGATTTCTCTATAGCACATGCCGAGTTTAAAGTAACAGCCACTATAACCTCTTCAGGTGTCATTTTATATTTCGAACATCCTAGTGTCATTGCAAATTGCATATTAAAACTTGGGCAAGAACCTGGGTTAAAATCTGTCGCAATAGCTACAGGCACTTCGCATTCAATCATCTTTTTAGCACGAGCAAAGTTTTTACCCAAATTAAAAGAAGTCGCAGGAAGTAATACTGCTATTGTGCCACCCTTAGCCATCGACTCAATGCCTTCATCTGGAGCTTCGATAAGATGTTCTGCACTAATTGCTTTAATCTTACCTGCCAATTGAGAACCACCAATCGGTTTAATTTCATCGGCATGCAGTTTAACTCTAAAGCCATGTTCTTTTGCAGTTGTAAGAATACGCTCTGTCTCTTCAGGCGAGAATATTCCTGTCTCACAAAAGATATCACAGAAGTCTGCCAATTTTAATTCAGCAACTTTAGGTATCATCTCTTCGCATATTATACGAAGGAACTCTTCTTTATTTTCTTTATATTCTGGGGGTATTGCATGAGCACCCATGAAGGTGAATGCTAAATCGGCTGGGTGTTTTGCGTTAAGCTCTTTTGCTATTTCTAGCTGTTTTATTTCTGTTTCTAAATTAAGTCCATATCCACTTTTGGCTTCAACTGTGGTTGTGCCATGTTTCATCATCTCATCAAGAAAATTATATGCTTTATTATATAAACTCTCTTTACTTGCCTCTCTAGTGCTTTTAACTGTCGAGAGTATTCCACCACCTGCATTTAATATATCTAAATAGCTTGCACCAGCAAGTTTGAGTGGCACTTCATATTCTCTATAACCACCAAAAACTAAATGGGTATGAGCATCAACTAAGCCTGCTGTCACTAATTTTTTTTCAGCATCAATAGTTTTTTTAGCTTCTTTAAAGTCCCCACTATTACCTATAGATACAATTTTTTCACCGTTTATAGCAATAGAAGCATTCTCTAATGTTCTAACTTTTCCCTGATCTTTTCCCTTTAAAGGTTTATTACCTTCTGCTGTTACAAGCACACCTATATTATCAATAACTAAATCATACATAAAGAACTCCTATGAAAGTCGTTAAATACTTATATAACTCTAATATCAGTATAACAAATTAATACATAATGTCAATTAATTTGAATCAATATAAAAATTTATACTTAAATTTTCAACTACAAAGCGTCTATACTTACATATATAACAAAAAATATTGCCAATTGTGAAAAAGCCCCACTTATATACATAGATGAGGCTTGAATTAATTAATTATTTCCTTGAGTTTGCAAATGCTTCATAGAACCATATCTATTAGTTATCTCGGTAAATTCCTCTTCATCATAAAAACTACAAGTACCTCGTCCAAAATTTTTAGCAACTTCAAGCATGAATCTCGCAGACATTTCTATATCTACAAAATGGCTAGCACCAGTTGCACAACCCGGAACAGTACTCTCGGCAGTAATAGCTACTCCAACTACAGGGGCATCGGTTGCTGTTGCTGGCTGTAAAATGCTATTTATATGATGTAATTTATTTCCATAAGGAGTTATATCTTGAGTGGTTATCGCAAGAACATTAGGTAGTTTGCCTGTAGTTATTTGCATAATATCAAGTAAATCATTACTAACTTTTAAAATATAACCTTCTTTTACTGTAGGAGTTATTGCAACACCTCTGATATTCATTACTTTATTACCTTTAGTTGTATCGCAAGATAAAATAGCATCGCATTCACTATCAACTTCTTCAGCATTACATTGCTCCATCGTTATAGGTGACCCCATGAAAGGCACTGGATCATGTGGTTGAGTTGGTGCATCTGGACAAATATGGGTTGATACAACAACATCACCCTCTAAAAAATCACCCTTGTTTTGCATATCCACTAATTTTGCTGCAACCGACAATGCAGATACTGCACCGTCTCCATCAGAAACAAAACCTATCATCGTTGGACGTGCACCCAGTCCACCTAGTCTCCCAAGTATACCCAATGTCTTCGCCGTGCCACCTTTAGACTTGCCATTAGTTCCAGAAATCCTTATTTTTACAAAGTCGGTTTTCCCTTTAGCACCTTTAACTTCACTCACTACAACATCTTTAGCGCCTAATTTTTCGAAATAATCTTTGACAAGATTTCCACTAGCATTCGCTCTATCTGTAATATCAAAAATTTCTATAACTTGTTTTAACAACATTTCGACTCTCCTAAATATAATTTCATGCTTGTTAATTATATTACTTAAAATAATATTTTTCAATAGCAATAAATATAGAGTAAAAAAATAACAAATACAGCATATATATTGACAAATAACAAAACAAATAATATACTTACAGCTATGTAGTAATCTATAAAATAACTTAAATTAATTGGAGGCACTCTTTATGAAGAAAATATTACTTTCGACACTGATATTTATCGCAATATCTGTTGTAATTACAAGCTGCTCGGACAATGGAAATAATAGCTTAGAAGAAAAGAACACTGTTATTATAGGTCTTCCAATAGACCCAATTTCTTTAGATCCGCCAATGTATTCAGAAGTCGTAACACATAATATCAATTTAGCATTATATAATAGACTTTATGATTTATCAGAGAGAGGAATAGTTTCTCCAGACTTAGCAATCGACATGCCTCTAATAGAAGAGAACGGTACTAAATATACTATTAAAATAAAAGAAAATGTAAAATTTCATAATGGAAATGATCTTACTGTAGATGATATAATTTATTCATTCACAAGAAGTGCTTTCCATGAGAAGTCACAAATGAAATCTATTTATGCGATGATGTATGATCTAAAAAAAATAGACAACTATACATTTAGCTTTAGAACAGGAACTTTACCAAAAAATATTAATGTTCAAAATAAAGATTTAAAGTCTTTCGAAGCAAGAACTAAATATTATCAACCAACATCATTTGGCTCTCAAGTGAATCAATTAACTTGGGTTGGTGCATCAATATTAGATAAAGAAACTATGGAACAAGCTCAAACAGATGGCACTATCAAAGATTATGGTTCAACTTGGGCACAGGGAACAGGCCCTTATTCATTCGATTCATGGGCACAAGGTGATACTGTAACTTTAACTAGATTCACTAATTATTTTGATTATAATACAAATTCAAATGTAGAAAAATTGGTATTCAAAACTATCAAAGACCCTTCTGCATTAAAAACATCTTTCATAACAAAAGAAGTTGATATATTGGCAGCAATTATGCCTTTAGATGCATCTGAAATAGAAGGTCAAGGTGGAAAAATATTAACTCCTCTAGGTTTTTATGGATATCATTATTTATCATTCAACATGAAATCACCTAAAGTTGGTCAAGTTAATGCTGATAAAACTCCAGACTTAGACGGGGAATATGACCTTACTAGCGACCAAACTAAACTTAGAATGTCTATTATATATGCAATAAATCCTGCCGATATAAATAATTCTATAGATATAATGAACAAACAAGGTGAAATAACAAGACAATTTATTATATCACTTCCTTTTGGTAAAATCATTGACCCTAAAGGCACTAGACTTGAAGAAGGAAATGATGAGACTGGTTATTATAATCCTGAAAAAGCACGTGAAATTTTCGCTTCATTACCAGCAGAATTAAAAGAGAAAGATTCTCTAAAGTTAACAATTAGAGCTGATAGTCTATTCTTAAAAGAAGCTATAATTATAAAAGATCAAGTGAAAAAGATTTTGGGTGTAGATTTAATAACTATACAACAAGTCGCATTCTCTGAAATTATTACAAGACGTTCGACTAGTGATCCTAATGTTTGGGATTTATACATTGGCGATACTAGCACAGATGACTCTTATTATATCTTTGTTGCTTACAATGGTTTCGATACTTCTGTAGGACATGACACTAAATATTATGATAAAAAAGCTCAAGCATTTATAGAGCGTGGTAATATGCTAGCAAATGGTGAAGCTAGAAACGAAGCATATAGAAAAGCAAGTATAGAAATACTTAAAGCTATGCCTCGTGTGCCTTTAGTGGCAGCAAGACCTTTAGCGGCAAGCCAAAAAACTATTGAAAATTTAAAGATGTCACCTTCTGGCTCTTTAATGATTGATGATATAGTAAAAAAATAATAATATTAGTATAAAATAAAAAAGGTAATTTTATGATAAGATACTTTTTAGGGCGAGTACTTCAGCTCGTCCCCGTCTTGATAGGGGTTACGTTTATAGTTTTCTTTTTAACATATATAGCCCCAGGCGACCCTGCGAGAACTTTACTTCCTCAAGAAGCTACAGACGAAGATGTTATAGAAATGCGATCTGCTATGGGTATAGATAGACCATTTGTTAATCAATATTTGAGTTTTTTATTTGGATATGATGGGCCTGGAGATTCTTTCGATTATAAAGGGCTTATATTTTTAGACTTCGGACGCTCATATATTACAAATAGACCTGTATTTGCAACCATATTAGAACGTTTTCCAAATACATTAATATTAGCATTTGGATCATTAATACTATCCATCGTATTATCAATTCCATTTGGTATAATTTCGGCAACAAAACAATATACTGTTACAGACATGCTTGTAAGTATAGCATCACTTATAGGAATATCTATTCCTGCTTTTTGGCTTGGGATGATGCTTATTTATGTGTTTTCTATTAATCTTGGTATATTTCCGTCATTAGCAACACCAAGTAATTGGAAATCTTTAATACTTCCAATAATAACTTTGGGTGCTATGAATACCGCTGTGCAAGCTCGAATGACTCGGTCTGCTATGCTTGAAGTTATCAAACAAGATTATATAAGAACTGCACGCTCTAAAGGGATATCCGAGAAAATAGTAATAAGAAAGCATGCAATGCGTAATGCTCTCATTCCTGTTGTTACAGTAATAGGACTTCAGGTTGGATATTTACTTGTAGGTGCTGTTCTAACAGAAACAGTTTTTTCATATCCTGGTATAGGTAGCATAATGGTCGACGCAATTCAAAAAAATGATATACCTCAAATATTAGCATCAGTAGTATTTGTTGCTCTCATGTTTGCTTTGGTTAATCTAATGGTAGATATTATATATGCATTTATAGATCCACGTATTAAAAGTCAATATACCAAAAAAAGAAAATCTATAAATTTATTCAAATGGAGCAAAAAGAATGCAGTCAAATAATAAAATACAACATAAAAAACAAAGTGGCATGTATGACTTTTGGATTCAATTTAGAAGAAATAAATTAGCAGTGATTGGTCTTTTTATCATAATATTTTTTATCACACTTGCGATATTATCGGGTGTTATTTATGATTATGATGATATAACAAGAAATCATATATCAAATGCATTCTTAAAACCTATGTCGGTTGGAATAATAGAAGATGAAAATTTGGTAAAATCAGAACATGTTTATATTCTAGGGGCTGACAATTTTGGACGAGATATTCTCGGACGAATAGTTTATGGAACACGTATATCGATAATAATAGGTTTTGTTACAGTATCAATCGCTATCGCAATAGGCGGAACTTTGGGTGCAATCGCTGGATATTACGGCGGTATTATAGAAGTTCTTATAATGCGACTAGCTGATATTCTTTTAGCAATTCCTAATATATTATTTGCTTTGGCAATTGTTGCGGCATTAGGGCCTAGCTTTAAAAACCTGCTGATAGCAATAGCAATTACAGCGATACCTACATATATAAGAATAGTGCGGGCATCTGTGCTTACAGTAAAAGATCAAGAATTTATAGAAGCTGCAAAAGCTATAGGTGCTAATGATTTTCGTATAATATTATTTCATGTTATACCAAACTGCCTAGCACCAATAATTATACAAGCGACTTTAGGTGTTGCACAATCAATTTTATCAGCTACATCACTTTCATTTTTAGGACTTGGTATACAACCACCCACTCCTGAATGGGGTAATATGCTATCTGAATCTCGCCCATATTTAACTTTAGCACCTCATACATTAATTTTACCGGGGCTTGCTATTATGATAGTTATATTGGCATTTAATTTGGCGGGTGATGGTATTCGTGATGCTTTAGATCCTAAGTTGAGACGTTAAGGAGTTTTTTGGTGAAAAAAGATATAATTAATAAAGATATAAAATATACTGATAAACTTGTTATTGAAAATTTATCCGTATATTATCGTACAGAAAAAGAAGTTGTTAAAGCAGTAAATAACATAAATTTATCAATATCAAAAGGTGAGAGTATTGGAATTGTAGGTGAGACTGGGGCTGGAAAAACTACATTAGCTTTATCGATAATGGGACTTCTACCAAAAGAAACAGGCAAAATAGAAAATGGTTCTATATTCTACGATGGCAAAGACTTACTAAAATCATCAGAATTAGATATGAGAAAAGTTAGAGGGGATCATATCTCTATGATATTTCAAGACCCAATGACTTCACTAAACCCGATACTAACTGTAGTCGAACAAATATCAGAAGTTATTGAAGAACATGAAGACTTGGATAAAAAAGCTGCTATAGAAAAAGCTGCCGATATGTTAGAGATGGTTGGTATTCCAAGAACTAGAATGAATGACTATCCTCATCAATTTTCTGGCGGAATGAAACAAAGAGTAGTAATAGCAATAGCATTAGCTTGTTCTCCTAAAATTCTTTTGGCAGATGAACCAACTACGGCTCTTGATGTAACAATACAAGCTCAAATAATTTCTATGATAAGTGATTTGAGAAAACGGCTGGACATGTCTTTAATGTTAATAACTCATGACTTAGGTGTTGTCGCTCAAGTTTGCGATAAAGTAGCCATAATTTATGCAGGTGAGATAATTGAATTTGGTGATATTAAAGACATATTTACAAATTCTAAACATCCATATACTCGTGGATTATTTGAGGCTATACCAAACTTACATAAAAAAATGCGTCGCTTAAAATCTATACCCGGGTTAATTCCAGACCCTGCTAACCTTCCTATCGGTTGCTCTTTTCAAGACAGATGCAGTGAGAAACTAGATATTTGTAGTGAAAAAAAACCTGATATGAAAGGAAGCGATGAACATAAAGTGGCATGTTTTGCTATTGATAAGGTGGTGTTATAATGTCTGAAAATAAAGATAATAAAATTTTATTGGAAGTTAAAAATCTTAAAAAATATTTTTCAACCCCAACAGGTAATCTTCATGCTGTAGATAATGTTTCATTCACAATAGAAGAAGGAAAAACATTAGGCATGGTCGGCGAATCTGGCTGTGGAAAAAGTACAACAGGACGTACAATACTTCGATTATTAGAACCTACAGATGGTGAAATTATTTTTGATGGTGTAAATATAACAAAATTACCGAGTAATAAATTAAGAGATTTGCGTTCAAGAATGCAATTAATATTTCAAGACCCATATTCTTCACTAGACCCACGTATGTCTATAGCAAAAAATATTGCAGAGCCTTTAATTATACATAAAACAGTTATAGGCAGAAAAAAAATAGAAGAGAAAGTCAGAGAATTAATGGATATGGTTGAGCTTTCGGCAAGAGTATATAATGCTTATCCTAATGAGCTAGATGGTGGACGTAGACAACGTGTTGGAATTGCAAGAGCATTATCACTTAATCCTCAATTTATAGTATGCGATGAACCTGTATCTGCTTTAGATGTGTCGGTTCAAGCTCAAATACTTAATCTTTTGCAGGATTTACAAGACAAACTTAAACTTACATATCTTTTTGTAACACATGATATGTCGGTTGTAAAGCATATTTCAGACGATATTGTTGTCATGTATTTGGGTGAAACCGTTGAAAAATGTGATGCTGATGAGCTATTTAAACATCAATATCATCCATATACAAAGGCATTGATATCGGCTATTCCAATTCCAGAAATAGGCGAAAAGAAAAAAACTGAATTTATTAAAGGTGAAATCTTCTCCCCTATCGAGCCAAAAAATGCTTGTAGATTTGCTGAGAGATGTAACTTTGCTAAAGATATTTGCTATAATGAAAATCCAGATTTTAGAGAAATAAAACCTAATAGATTTGTAGCTTGTCATTTTGCGGAAAATATGTAAATTAATATTTAAGGATTTAAATTATGAATGAAATAAAAAATAAATTATTAAAACTAGCAGCTGAAAAAGAGAATGATCTAATTGATTTATGTTCAAACCTTATTAAGGCTAAAAGTGTTAACCCAAATGGCGATATTTATTCTGCCATAAATGTAATAAAAGAGTATTTAGACAAGTCGAATATTGAATATGAATTAATCGATAGAAATAGTAAAGAATTTCCTATTATTATAGCTAGAGTCGGCGAAAAAAAAGAGAATGGAAAAACTATATTTCTAAATGGACATTGCGATGTTGTTCCTATTGGCGATATTGAAAAATGGAATTTTGACCCTTTTAGCGGTGAAATTAAAGATGGAAAAATGCTAGGACGTGGAACTTCTGATATGAAATGTGGACTTGGTGGATTAATGTTTATGATGAAAGTTCTTAAAGAAAATGAAGCCAAACTTAATGGTGAAATCGTTTTGCATATTGTGTCTGATGAAGAGACAGGTGGAGAATTTGGAACTAAATGGCTTTATGAAAATAATTACTTTGAAGATGGAGCTGCCTGCATAATCGCTGAGCCTACTTCTAGTAATAATTGCGAAGTGGGTCAAAAGGGTTCATTATGGTTTAAATTTAAATCATACGGAATACCTGCACATGGTAGTATTGGAAATTATGTTGGCGAAAATGCTATAACAAAACTTCTTAAATTACTAAATCGATTGGAAGATTTTAGAACTATCGAAGGTAAATATGAAGAAAAACAATTGCCTGTACTTGAAGATTCTAAAAAAATTGCTCGTGAATCCCTAAAAGTTGAGGGAGTCGATAATGTAATTGATCATGTAACTGTTAATATTGGAACAATTAATGGAGGCACTAACACTAATTCAGTTCCAGATTACTGTGAAGCATCAGTTGATATGCGAATTCCAATTGGTATTAAGCTTCCATTCATGTTAGACAAATTAAAATCTTTGATAAATGAGCTTGGTCTTAAAGGTATTGAATATGATTATACTTGGAATTCAGAAGCTAATTATACAGACGTTGATACAGAATTAGTTAAAGCTGTTGTAAGAAATGCTGACTATATATGGAATGCTAAAACTATCCCTGCTTATCAGTGGGCTTCAAGTGATGCACGGTATTACAGACTTAAAAATATACCAACAATACAATATGGGCCTGCGAACACAGAAGGCATTCATTCTTATAATGAAGATGTTGACGTCATTGATATTGTAAACTGCTCTAAAGTTTATATTACAATGATGGTTGACTTGCTTGATATAACTTTATAATTTACACTTTACAGACTGCTTTAAACATAATTAAAGTAGTCTGTATTTTAATTTAAAGACTATACAACTTTTCCTTTTACAATAACAATTTCAGGCTTAGCCATTATGTTAAGTGGATGATTACTCCATAACACTAAATCGGCATCATATCCTAAAGCTATTTTACCTTTAAAAGAATCTATTTCAAGTATTTTCGCTGCATTAATAGTGATAGCTTTCAACGCTTCTGTCTCTAAAAGCCCTGCTTTACATGCGAGCATTGCCGCTATATTTATATTTTCTTGTGCGATACATGGATGATCAGTCATAATTGAAAATAATATATCATGTTCATATAAAATTTTCGCTGTTTCAAAAGATTTATTAGTTAATTCATATTTCGATTTAGACATCAAAGTAGGTCCATTAATAACAGGTACATTTGCTTTTTTAATATATTCAGCTATCAAATGACCTTCCGTGCAATGATCAATAGTAATATTCAAATCAAATTCTTTGGCTATTCTTATCGCAGTCATTATATCATCTGCTCTATGGGCATGAGCTTTTAAGGGTATTTTTTTTTCTATTACTGGAATTAAAGATTCATAATAAAAATTTACATCAAAAAATTTATTTTTATTTTTATAAAATTCTTTTTTATCTTTATAAACAATAGTGTCAAATAAAGACCGTCGTAAAACTTCAGCTATACCCATTCTAGTGCTAGGACTCACCCCTCTAACCTGACCATATTGTTGTTTGACATTCTCACCAAAAGCACACTTCATAGCATAATGAGGATTAATAACACATTCTTCAACCGAATTGCCATAAGTAGACATTATCGCATAAATACCACCCAAGACATTAGTGCTTCCTGGCCCCATACAGACAGTGGTTACTCCGCCGTTAAGAGCATTTTTTAGATCAAGATTATTAGGACAAAAGCCGTCAATAGCCTTAATTGTAGGACGAGTATTATTTGTAATTTCATTCGTATTATCAAGCTCCCAACGATGTGCAATTTCAGAAAGACCTATATGACTATGAGCATCGATAAAACCGGGCATCAAATATTTTTCATCACAATTAATTATTTCTTCGTTACTATCATTAATATTATTTTCAATGGCTATAATTTTACCATTTTCTATTTTTATATCAGCCGTCTTAAAAGCATTTTCATCAGATAAAAAAACATTAGCAGATTTTAAAATCATAATTGCCCCCTAACGATATCGCCTTTAATTAGCACCATCTCTGTCTTAGCCATAATATCCAATGGGTGTTTATCCCAAATAGCAAAATCGGCATCATAAGTCAAAGCTATTTTACCTTTAAAAGAATCGATTCCAAGTATTTTAGCGGCATTAATAGTTATCGATTTCAAGCCTTCAATTTCATCCAAACCATGCCGACAAGCAAGCATAACAGCCATATTAAGCGAGTACGAAGGCATTAATGAATGATTTATCGTTATAGCAAAATCAATATTATTTTTAGATAAAACAGATGCAGTTTCAAAGCTTTCATTTATAGTTTCATATTTAATTTTGCCTGAAAAGCTGATACCATTTATAATAGAAACATTAGATTTTTTTATGTAGTCGGCTATTAAATGAGCTTCCGTAGCATTGACAATTATAATTTTAACATCAAGCTCTTTCGATAACCTGATAGCCGTCATTATATCATCTGCTCTATGTGCATGAATCTTTAAAGGTATTTTATTTTCTATGACAGGAATTAATGCCTCATAGTCAAAATTCAATTCAAAATAATCCCCACTCTTTTTGAAATATTCTTTTTTTTCAATATATATTCTAGTATTAAGTATTGTTTCTCTTAAAATCTCCGCTATAGCCATTCGTGTAAAAGGTTTTCTGCTTGCAGGCGAGGCTGAAGCATTTTTAGGGTTTTCACCCAAGGCACATTTCATTGCCGAATTCAATTTTATTATCATATCATCAATAACAATACCATGAGTAGAAATGACAGAACAAAGCCCACCGACGACATTCGCACTTCCTTGGTCAACAGAAATAGTCGTTACTCCTGCTTCGATATATTCATTAAAAGATGAGTCTGTAGGTTTTATGCCGTCTATACTTCTTAATGCAGGAGTAGTATTTCTCGATGCCTCATTCATGTCATCGCCTTCCCAACGTATGCCCTCTTCGATTAGCCCTGCATGACTATGAGCATCAATAAAACCCGGCAGTATATATTTACCAGAGCAGTCTATTATTTTTATACCGCTTTTATTTATATTCTCTTCGATAGTAATAATTTTACCATCTTTTATTTCTATATCTGTTTTAACAAATGCATTTTTATCTGACAAAAATACATTAGCATTTTTAAAAATCATAATCTAAGCTCCTAAAAAATACTTATTATATTAATTATACTACTATATAAAATATTGTAAATACAAAAAAGCCCCACTTATATAAATAAATGAGGCTTAATAAATAATTAAAAACTAAAGGCTACCAAACATCTGGAACTAATTCAACATCCATAGTTGTGTAGTCTTGAATATCAATTCCTTTATAGTAGAAATTTAAAATCTCTTTATAATCTTTCTTAACTTGAGCCATTCCAAAAGCACCCCACTGACATAACCCAACACCATGCCCATTACCGACGCCAGTAACAACTAATCCATTACCAATTTGCTTAATAGAAAAGTTTAGTGAAGGAACAACCGAAGGAGTTAAAGCCGATCTGAAATCACGAGCATTAATATCATGCGCCTCTATGGCAACACTAGACACTTTGCCTGAAGATAAATCTGCTTTTTTAGTAATAATTTTACTATCTGGAGTAGCATTAAAATTATAATCCTTACCAAATGTACTATTAAGATGATCATAAGTTACAGCATTCGTCCATACTGTTATTTTAGCATTACAATATTGGCAAGCAACTCCACCTAAATAAGGCACAGAAGCACCAAATGCATTCAAGGCACTATCAGTATGTCCGCCACATAAAGCAAAGAAATAAGAAGCAATAACTCTATCTTCATAAGTAGCAATTTCATATTTAGTGCTATCAACTGCTTGAGTTACTGTCCAATTTATTTTCACTTTACCATTATAAACTTGATATTTTGTTGTATCATCAACATCAAAAGGCTTCTTGCCATCATTATTTAATATATGAAACATAGCATAAGTACGAGCAGCAACCGCTTGAGCTTTTAATGCCTCAACTGGCCAATCAGGTGACATTTCATGAGGAAGCACACCTTTTACATAATCCTCAACTTTCAAAGTATTTATAGGAATAAGTTTACCCTCATAAGGTACAAACATTATATCACCATAATAATCAATTCCATTTAGATTAAAACCATTCTCGCTTGTCTCAAAAACAATTCCTTCTTTATATACGCCAACTTCATCTATTTTAAGACCAAGTTCATGCGCATTAAGAACTACTGAATTTTGACCTTCTAAAGCAGATACAATTTCACTTTCATACATATAATTATATGCCTTATATTTCCCATCAATAACAAGCGTATAAGGTGCTTGAACATCTGTAAGATATACAGATATTTTTTGACTTGTTTTACCAAACGATACTTGAGATGAAATTACTAAAGTAAGAATCATCAACATTATATTTTTTATCATTAAATAACCTCTCTAATTTTTTATAAAAATAACTAATCTAATTATCGTAAAAAAGCATATAAAATTTATTTTAAAATCTATATCCTATAGATAAATTGCCACCAATAGTAAATATATCCTGATTCAAGAAAAATCCAGAAAAAGCATAAATATTCGCATAAAGTTCAGGAAACAAAAATACAGTATCTGTTAGCTGAGTTACATATCCAAGCGAGAAATATAAATATAGTGGTGTTTCAGAGCGAACCTCTTCAGAGAATATTCTAATATTATCAATAACCCCACCAAAATCGGTTGGAGGAGTGACAGTGTACCACTTTTTTATTGTTCCACCTAAAAATATATTAATACCAATACCAGCTCCAATCCAAAACTTATCTATATAAAACTTAACAAATAATTGAGTTTCCAAATAATTTACTACTGCATTACCACCACGAGCTTCACTGCTAATAGGAATTGTAGCAGAACCTATATTAGGGCGTACCCATCTAAAATCTTCCATTGTAAGATTATATTGATGATAAGCCGCATTAACTTGAAGCCCAACCCAGCGGTTAAATGGAAATTCCATAAAAAGCCCTATATAAGGACTGAAACCTTCAACATAACTACCGCCTGTAAGTACACCAACTTTAGGACCTAATGAAAATGGAAATTTTAAAACCTTAGGAGGCTCTTGAGATATATTACCGTCAAAACTCTCAGGCTCAAGATAAGAACCTCTATCATATATATAATCTGTATCATTTTGAGAGTGAAGGTCTACACTAAAAATAGAGACTAGAATAAAACAAACTAAAAATATTATTTTCATAAAATTATAACTACCTTACATGTTATCAAGTACAATAGACTAACATTGTTAATTATCGGTAATAGTTACAATAGGTTAACTATTAAATTATATAAAGTATTTTATTAGAAATCGGAAGAGGCAGGAGTCGAACCTGCCGATGCTTTTAGGGCATCCAACGCTTTTGAAGAGCGCGGGGGACACCGGACCCCATCTACCTCCAAGCTGAACTTTTTATAGTTCGTTTAATGTTATACTTCTTTATAATTTTTGTCAAATTTAGTCAATAATAGAATTTAAAATCCTTTGACAAACTATTCTATTATGTTATAATCAGAGCAAGCTCCATGCCTAATGCTTAATTGCCAAAAATAAATTAATTTGATAAGGTTTAATGCCCTCTTATGGAAGAAAACGTATTAATAAAAAGAGTATCTGAGCTACTTGCTACAGATTATGACAAAACAAGCGATGCAGTTCATAGCTTATTTCAAAAAATAGCAGATTTAATATTAAATAATAAATCTTTCTATATAGATGGTGTAGGTACACTTTTTATAAAAAAACATGACAATCAATACTCATTATTAATAGAGAAAGAAAAAAAGAAAAACTCAATTGAAATAAAATATATTGAAAATCTTGAAACCGATGCTGGTATCAAAAAATATTACAAAGCTATAATCTCAACATTAAAATATATTCTAATCGAAAGCGATAATATAAACATAAAAGATTTTGGAGTGTTTTACGACGATGAAGATAAATTATTTGTGGCGAGTAAAAACTTACAAGACAAAATAAATAAAAAATTTAATGCATCTAAAAATAATGAAATAATAGAAGATATAAATGATATCGATATTAAAAATAATAATAAATTGCTAAAAAAAGATGATGATAACTCTATCACTGAAGAAATTGTTGAAAAAGATACGAAGTCGGATATTGATGATATAATAAAAAAAATGCTCACGACATATAGTGAAAATACTAAAACAAATAAAAATCAAAAAACAGATAATGTCTCATCAGAAGACAATGACTCTTCGGTTCAACTAATTGAAGAATTAATTGAAGAGTATGAAGAATATATTGTACCAAATGTTGAGGAAGATTTTTTAGATAATAAAACAAGCGAAATTGATGACATAGTTGATAATTTAACTAAAAATACAATTCCAAATTTTTTAGATAATATTGAAAGAAAATCAAATAATCTCGATAATAAAACTGTAGAGAAAGAAAAAGACAATAAACAAATTGATAAAAAAAATGTGGAAGAAATCGATAATAAAGCTATAGAGAAAAAAGCTACAGAGAGTAATAATAGAAAAAATCATAAAAAAGAAATTAAAGAAGCTACAGAAAGTGAAAATAGAAAAATAGAAAAAAGTAGATTGCTAAAAGAGAAAGAGTTGGCAGAAATAGAACTCGAGCGTATGGAAGATTTTAGAAGAGAAAATAGATATAAAAAAATTGAAAACAAGATAAATAATGAGCCTAAACAAAGTCAAATAGAAGAAGATACATTGAAAACGGAAGAACTAAAAAAAGAAGAAAGACGTTTTAGAAGAGAAAGAAATATTCACTTAAAAGATAAAGAAAATCAACTATTGGAAGAAAAAATGATAAAAGAAATTTTTCAGGCAAAAGAAGATAAGTTAAAACAAACGAATATGGCGAAATTTCGAAAACTCAAAAAAAATAGAAACTATAAAAATACACTTAAAGAAGAGGTTGTGGGTATGCTTCAAAAACAAAAAAATGAAAAAAATTCTAAAATCTTGCCCATTATTATTGGATTATCTGTTGCTCTAATTATTATCTATATGACAAGTGTAACATTTAAGCGTTTCAAAGCCCCTACTGTCGCTCAAGTTCCTACAGTTGAGTTGAAGCAAACTTTATCAGACACGGTGGATAATTATTTTTCATCTGCTGGTGAAAATCCTAAATTGAGATATACAACAGATAAAGATATGTATTTTTGGGAAATATCTAAATCTATTTACGGGGAATCTCTTTATTGGCCTTTAATATTTGCTCTTAATACAGAAAAGCTTCAATCGACTGATATCGTAAAAAAAGGGACGCAAGTTTTCTATAAAAATATACCTGAAACTAAAAAGAAATTCTTGAAAAATGACTCGATAAATACAACACTCTCAAAGTCATACCTTTATTTATATGAAATTCTTACAAATGAAAGACGCCCTAAACATGCAGTTTGGGTTGCAAGATTATCAGCCTATTTTGATAAAGATACATTTAAAAAATGGAAAAAAAGAATTCCATCTAGTTTATATGACAATATTATAAAAAATACTAATGGCTTAGGAAATTAATAAATATTTATAATGACTAATCTATAGAGTATTTAACTGTCATAAAATTAATTCGACTTTGATAATAGCAAGTATTTTGAACTTAATTAATAGACATCATAAACTTATGAAAAATAATAACATTTATATATTCATAAGTTTTCGGCTTTGAGCTTTCTGTCAATCATTTTCTAAAAAAAGACGGATATGAAGTTCATGTATGTAAGGAAAATAATAAATATGCCTGAAACTTTTGATCCGAATGACCGCAAGAATGAATATTATAGCTTAAAAGAAGACCCTAATAAAAGAAGATATTACACACCTTATGTGCGAAGAAAAAGCATATTCTCGAATAGAATGTTTATTTTTGGATACGGGATATTTCTTATTATTGCCGTTATGGGCATTACCGCATATAAAAATAATGGGCTTCATAATCTGCCTATAATAAAACACTTTATAAAAAATAAGACAATGCTTTTAACTGTTGAAAATGTTGTCGATAGTAATAATTTCGTAGATATAAACATCAAACTTGAAAATTTAACCTATAAACATAGCAAAATTGATATGCTAATCGCCGATGTTCTTTTGTATAGTGGTGAAGATATCATCGCTTCTAATGTGCATGTGTTTAATAATATTTCATTTGAAAAAAAATCGGCAATAGGTTTTAGCACAAGATTTAAATATCAAAATTGGACTAATTCACAAAATATGTTTGTAAAACTTTATTTCGACGACAAATATATCTTAACTGATACTTTCAGAATAAAAAAAAGAAGATAATCTCTTTTAAAGCACCATTATCGGAATTTATTAGAAAATATTTAACTATTTTTATTGTTTTAATATTTACTATTTTTTAATATAATATACAATGATTCGTATTGTCAATAGTATTACTTATAGGTTTGTTTTATTGCTTATGAAAAAAATTGCATTGTTATTATTTTTAGCATGTTCATTTACATTAGAAACTGAATATATGTATATTAAAAAGTATATAGATGCTGAAAGAGAAAATAAAGTACAAAAAATACTTGTTAGATATAATACAAATAAAGAACTTGTAGAATATATATTTAATATTGCTAATGAATTTGATATGGATCCACTTTTAATAATTGCTTTGATAAAAATTGAAAGTGACTTTGTCGAACATGCCGTCTCGAGTGTTGGTGCTTACGGCACTTCACAAATTAGTCGAATTGCTAATATTGATGTTAATATAGAACTTAATCGACATAATACTTATGATAATATTTTAATATCTATTTTATTTTTGAAAAAACTCCTTGTCCGCTTCAATGGTGATTTGGTTACAACTTTAAGATATTATAATGGCGGTAATATTTACGACTCAAGGAGATATTCTAAAAAGACTCAACGTTATGCTAGAAATATATTTAAAGAGCGTAATAAACTTATAGAATTAACAGCTAACTAAATTTGACAAATTCGTCTAGTTGTATTAAAATATATAATCATTTCTATCTGTTTTTAGGGAGTATCGCTATAATTAAAAATAGTATTAATCTACATAAAAATGAAAACCCCTACCCCATTTCTAAAAATATCTTAAAAGCATTGGATAAGTTCAATTTAGAAAATTTGAGATTCTACCAAAATATAAATAGAACTTTACTTAGTGAAACTTTAGCATATAATTTAGGACTTAATCTAGAAAATATTTTGCCTACAAATGGAACTTACGAAGCTTTTACATATATATTTAATGCCTTAATAAGTAAGAGTAAAAATGTCTATTTACCATCGCCAACTCAAAAAATGTATGAGAATATAACGAAAAAATTTGGAAATAAATGTCATATTTTAGAGCATGAAGATGACTATACACTAAATTTAAGTAAGGCGATTAATGCTAAAAATTCTGTATTAATTCTTACAAACCCAAGTTCACTTACTGGAATGTCTATTAGCATAAAAGAAATTGATGATTTTCTTTCGGAATATCAAGGGCTTTTAATAATCGATGAAACATATACAATGTTTTCAGGCGAGACTGCAATAAATTTAATAAAAAAATATAATAATGTAATTATAACAAGATCAATATCGATATCGCATTCGCTTCCCGGTGTGAGACTTAGTTTTATAATATCAAATGAAGAGACAATAAAAAAAATAAATAAAGTTAAAACGCCATATAATATATCGACACTCGCAGAAATTATAGCAATTGAAGCTCTAAGAGATACAAAAAATACGTTTAACAATACAGTGCATATAATAAATATGAGAAAAGAGTTAATATCTAATTTAAGCAAATTGGGTTTTATCGTTATGCCTTCTAAATCTAATTTTGTTTTGGCTAAATCTGTATCGATACCAAGTTTTGAGTTGTTTAAATATTTAGAAAAAGAAAATATTTTTATTCGATATTTTGAAGAGTCAACCCTTAAAGATTGGTTACGAATCAGTGTTGGCAGTGAAAAAGACAATTCTATTTTAATTAGCAAAATAAAATATTTTATAAAATCATATCAAGATAAATAATAAAAATCTATTTACTCAAAGCCTCACTACCACCAATAATATCAAGAAGCTCATTTGTAATATTTTCTTGACGAGCCTTGTTCGCTTTCTTTTTTAATTCTAAAAGCATTTTTTGAGCATTCTCTGTGGCATTACGCATGGCAACAGCTCTTTCAGCATTTTCAGATAAAATCGAGTTTATAATCATAAAATAAAATGAATTTTTTATAGCAACAGGAATAACCTCATCAAGTATAGACCGAGCATTAGGCTCGACAATATAATTAGTGGCAATTTTTTGATTAAGAACTTCAACATCCTCTTCATCATCAACTATAGGAATAAGACTTTGAACTTTAGGAATATGAACCACACGAGTGTAATATCTGGTGTATATAACTTCAACCCGTGAAAGTCTATCATGAGCATAATCTTTCATAAAGTTTTCCATTATATCTTCACAATAATCAAAAGTTACATTCTCATCAATATCACTATATGCCTTATAAATATCGAATCCCTGTTTTTCAAAATAAACCTCACCCTTACGCCCAATAATATGCAGTTCGATTTCACGATTATCAGTTCTTCTTTTATGATGTCTAATTCGCTCAAGTGCTAAGTCGAAAACACGACTATTATATGAACCACAAAGACCACGTGTCGATGTAATTATAAAAATAGCCACTCGTTTAATATTTGACTTAGGAATTTGAAGTATATGCAAATCATCTTTATTACCCATAGACAATTCTTCAACTATTCGATTCATTTTTTGAGTATAAGGACGCATACCTTGTTCATAAACAAGCAATTTAGAAGCCTGCGAACGAGCAACCATGTCCATAGTTTTTGTTATCTTCAAAGTTGATGACACCGATTTTATTCGTGATTTTATTAAATTAAGTTTACCCATATCACTTCTAAGCCTTTATATCAAAATATAATTTTTCTATTATTTCATTATCAATTTTTTCGTCAAATTTACGAGCAAATAAAGCATCACTATTTTTAAGAACTTCATAATCATTAATTAATAGTGTATTAGGTACTCCGCCATTCCAAGCCATAAACCTTAAAACATTATCGCTCACACAATTATTCTTGAAATCACTATTCATTAATATTGTATTAAAAAATAACTCATCACCGCCCCAAGTATGTTCAAATCTTTTTAAGAATTCTATATTTTCCTCGATATACTCTAAAATATAATTTAAAGCACTATGAGTAATATTAAACCAACTAGATCCAAAATACATATTTTTAGCCAATGTCCTTCTAAGCAAAGGTAAATTTGAAACCGCCATTCTAACTGATTGATGTGTAAATTTTCTGTACCAA
Source organism: uncultured Spirochaetia bacterium (assembly GCA_947038115.1). Lineage (GTDB taxonomy): Bacteria > Spirochaetota > Brachyspiria > Brachyspirales > Brachyspiraceae > CAMQVF01. The sequence continues at coordinate 31,766 of CAMQVF010000002.1, read as the reverse complement.
AAACCAAAATTATAAGTATTCATTCGTCTACACATGTTACTATAAAGCCCATCATTAGAGCAGACTTCTTCTGCTAATATAAATTCTTTATCTTTATTTTGAGCATTATTAAAAAAATCTATTATATAATTATTACTTTTTAATGGTAAATCTTGCCCACTTATAAAAATATATCTGTCATACTTTTTTTGAAATGCTTCTTTCAGTAAAAAAATACTTGTCATTATCTGGCTATATCCACCATGAGCTACATTAAATTTTTTATATATAGAAACATTATCAAAACTGTCCATTTTAAATTTAGACTTTTTATCGATATGAATATATAAATCAAAATCAACTTTCAAATGCTCAATTAGCTTTTTCAATTGACTTTCATTTTTATGTGCAAATATTAATATAGCAATTTTCATATTAAAATTTATCCTTAAATGACTTTAATAAATTTGTAATACTATCATCTTTAGGAAGTTCTTTCGTTGTTTTAATAATGCCTAAAATATCAGGATTATGCTTTTTGATATAGTCGATTATACGCCACTCAAATTCACTAATTCTCTCAACTTCAACATTATCTAAAAACCCTTGAGTTGCCGCAAATAAAACAATAACCTGCTCTTCAAAAGGAATGGGGCTATATTGCGCTTGCTTTAATAACTCAACCATTTTAGCACCCCTGTCGAGCTGTGAAAGTGTTACTTTATCAAGCCCAATACCTAATTTAGAGAAAGCCTCAAGCGAACGATAAGAAGCTAAATCAAGCCTTAAAGAACCCGCTACAGCCTTCATAGCCTTAGTCTGAGCCTTGCCTCCAACACGTGAGACAGAAACACCTACATCAATAGCAGGACGCACACCAGCCATAAACAAGGAAGGCACTAAATAAATCTGCCCATCTGTTATAGATATGACATTCGTTGGTATATAAGCAGCAACTTCACCTTCTTGAGTTTCAATTATAGGAAGTGCAGTCAGAGATCCTCCGCCAAGTTTATCTGACAATTTGGCTGATCTTTCTAATAACCTAGCATGAATATAAAAAACATCCCCAGGAAAAGCCTCTCGACCCGGTGGACGACGAAGCAATAATGATATTTGTCTATAAGCATTTGCCTGCTTTGAAAGGTCATCATATACAACCAATGTATGTTTGTTTTCACTATACATAAAATATTCAGCAATAGCACAACCTGCATAAGGTGCAATATATAAAAGTGACGCTGGCTCAGAAGCCGATGCCGTAACAATAATGGTATACTCCATAGCTCCATGCTCTCTCAAAATATCAACAACCGTTGCAACAGTTGACGCCTTCTGCCCAATTGCTACATAAACACAAATGATATCTTTACCCTTTTGATTTATTATAGTGTCAAGTGCTACTGTAGTTTTTCCTGTTTTTCTGTCCCCGATAATAAGCTGTCTTTGTCCTCGTCCAATTGGAGTCATAGAATCAATAGCTTTAATACCTGTATGCATGGGCTCAAAAATTGACTGTCTGTCAGCTATGCCAGGAGCTTCAAATTCGATAACTCGGCTTTCAGAACTTTCTATCTCGCCAAGCCCATCGATAGGAATACCCAAAGGATTAACAACACGCCCAATTAAAGCGTCACCCACAGGTACTTCTAAAATTTTATTTAATCGGCTGACTTTTGTGCCTTCTTTTACATGCACATAATCACCCAAAATTATTACGCCAACACTGCCCTCTTCTAAGTTGAAAGCAATGCCTGTGACACCACATTCAAACATTAGCATTTCATTTGACATTACATGATGAAGCCCAAGTACATGAGCAATACCATCACCAACATCTATTACAGTGCCGACTTCACTTGGATTGAAATCAGATTTATAATTTTTAATCTGACTTTTTAGTATTTCAGTTATTTCACCCGTGTTAATATTCATAAAGTATATTTCCTAAAATAAAGTACATCTTATACAAAAAAATAATCGATCATCGCATAATTGTCTTTATAAACAATTTCACTTTGAGTAATCACAATTTTCTTTTTAAATAAAGGCCCGTCATAAACGAATGTGTGGAACTCGCCACCTTCGCCACTCGGATCAACTCCCTTATTTTTAATTTCATCTATTAAATTATTATCAAGAATTCTCGATAGGTAGGAAGCGTCAAGAAAGTTAGTATTTACAACTTTAATTTTAGCTTTAAAACCCTCATCGACAAATTCACGAACCAACGCCTCTCTATCTTCATTCCATAATGGCCAAAGCCCTTCAATTCCAACATCATCGCAAATTTTTAACCACCAATCTTTATGTTCTTGAATATCAATGTCTCCAAAAACACAGGCTGTAGCCCCATCATCTTTAAGCTCTGATATCACTTTCGAAAAACATTTGGTATATTCGTCAGCAGTGGTATCAATAAAACGAATTGGTATATCGAGACTTTCACATACTTTTTCAAGCATTTTTTCGGTAACGCCATGAAACCAAGAACGCTCCTCTTTGCCATTCATAGTTGTTATGAGTGCCAGAGGTTCATGCCCCATTTTTATCATTCTATATAAAGCAAGTGTCGAGTCTTTACCTGCACTATAGGACAATATAAATTTTCTTTTTTCAAGCATCAACAAGTCCTTCAACTAATATTATCACTCTTAATTGTCATAGTATCACTTACATCGCAATTAAGTACTATCTCTTTCATTTTTTTAAGCTCATTAAGCATGCTATAATCGTAAACTGTCCCGCCAATATCAACAATAATTCCACTGATAAGTCTTTCATCGACTTTAACTGTCAAACTTATTTCGCGATCAATCATACCAACTATCGCTTTTTCTATTATCTCAGTATTATCAATTGGATAAGCCGTTGTTATAACCACTTGTGCAATATTATAATAATCATCAATAACATTTTCATATTCTATTATTATACTCGAAAGTATATTAATTAAATTACGTTCGACAATAATCGATATTAAATTAAGTGTTTCAGGCTCAATTTTATTTTTATATGCCTTGTTTAATATCTCGATTTTCGATTTAATATTTATAAAATGAGAACTCAAAAAAGTCTTAATATCTTCATCTTGTAACAAAGTATCAAATACAATAACAAAATCATCTCTAACTTTATCTACAATATTAAGCTCACTCGCCACTTGAAACATGGCATTTGCATATTGCAATGAAGTCGAATTATGCTGAAATTTTTCTTGAATATCTCTTATCTTGCTTTTGATAGATTCATTCCTAACTTCTTCTTTGAGTTTTGAAGTAATAGTTTCTATTAAATTTGGATCGAAATTATTAGAATCCATATCATCATGCCTTATTTTTAGTTTTAGCTGTATCGCTAATGAACTCACTTATAAGCTTGTTATGATCTTCTTTTTGTATATTCCGCTTAAGAATTCTCTCGGCAATATATGCAGCAAGCTCGACTGACTCATTTTTAAGACTCGACAATGCCTCTTCTTTCGACGCATTAATATCCGCAATAATAGTCATCCTATTTTGTTCTGCTTTTTCATTGGCATCTTTGATAATTTTATCTTTTGCTAGATTAGCTTCGACCTTCGCACTTTCGATAATAACTCTAGCTTCTTCTTTTACACTATCGATTTTTTCTCTATAAGAGGCCAAAGAATTTTTAGCATCCTCTTTAGTTTTTTCGGCGGCAAGCAAGTCGCTATTAATTTTATCGGCACGAGAATTTAGAGCCTTAATTATTCGCTTCCAACTGGTTGCACCCAAAATTGCAATAACTAAGCCAAAAGAAATCCAAGTCCATATCATAATACCCGGATCGATTCTCAAAAGTGGCATTTACATGACTCCTTAAAGTATTCTAGCCTACAAGCCCTAATATACATATAACCAAAGCGAAAAGACAAACGCCTTCAACCAATGCGGCAGCTATAAGCATAGAAATCTGAATTTTTCCTGCAGCCTCTGGCTGTCTTGCAACGCCCTCAACCGCCTTAGAACCGATAAGTCCTATACCAATACCAGCACCAATAGCTGTAAGACCTGCTCCAATTGAAGCACCTAAAACTGTTAAATCCATAAGTTATCTCCTAATATATATTCAAACCAAAAGTCTAATGATCTTCATTAACAGCAAGCCCAATATAAACCGACGAAAGCAATGCAAATACATAGGCCTGCAAAACTGCAACAAAAATTTCTAAAATATAAATAAAGCATAAAAACAATAAAATAAATGGCGAGATGACTAAAGTTTGTGACATAATTATAAGATAAGGTATTACTATAATCATAATATGCCCACCAGCCATATTCGCAAATAAACGTATCGACAAAGCCAAAGCACGATTAAGCAATGTTATAAACTCGATGAGCCATAAAAATGGAACAAGAATTATTGGTAAATTGCTGGGTGCGAGTTGAAGCCAATATTTAATAATGCCTTTTTTTCTCATTCCTGCGATATTATAAACAAAAAATACTATAATAGATACGGCAAGTGTAAAGCCTAAATTAGCACCAACACTACCCGACAAATAATAAAAGTGATTGCTATCTTGTGCTTTTATTTTAATTAATAATGGAATGATACCTATTAAATTTGAAAATAGCACGAATAAAAATATTGTCAAACAAAATGGTAAATATTTTTTTGCTTTTTCGCCCAAAGTGGGTTCAAGAACATCTCGCGACATATAATCAACCAAAACTTCTAATATACCCTGCAATATTGTAGGTTTATTAAATGGACGCTTTAATTTATGTTCTAAGTATTTAACAGAAACAATTGTGAATATCGCTGCTAAAAAAATGAGTATAGCATGCTTTGTTACTTTAAGATTGAATGTAAAAAAGCCTAAGTTTATAGGTATTTTAAGATAGGGGTTATCGACATTGTCGGTAATCTCTTCCATAATAAGTTCATTAATACCAATATCATCTGAAGCAGAATAACATAATGTAGATATAGATAAGGCTATCAATATAATTAAAACAAAAAAACGAGGAACTACTTTCATAAATGCCTGCCTTTATTCTAATGCCCATTCTACTTTTCAAAGATAAAAAAATCAAGTCATTAAAAACTTATTTTTATAATTTATACATTTATTGCGTATATATAGAATAATTAAATCAAATACTATTTTCAGTATTCTTTAATAGTTCAAAAATGAATCTATATTGACTATAGACCCATAAAATTAATGTACACCTATTAAAAAGATTTAAAAGCAAAAATGACAAGAACTATAATAGCCTGCAATGCAATTACTGCAGCAACTATAGTAATGCCGAGCTTGACTGCATAGGTAAATTTTTCTTTTTTCTTCTCTTTCGGCGTCATTTTATTATACATTTTATCCATAGACAGCATCCTATTAGTGATTAGAAATAATATTGTGAAAATATTTAGTTAATAAAAAGTGTAATCAACACAAGACATTTCACATTATATCGTATTATCGGAAAATAGCAAGATTTATTGATAATCTTTATAAATATTGCATAATATTCAAAGATAGACTTTTCTATATTATAATTATTTTAATTGATTAAATTCTTTAAGAGTTTATAATATGTATTCAATAATTAATTAGGATAATAAGATGATATCAGAAATTTTAACAGCCGTATTAGCAATAGTAGCATCAATAGCTTTTACACTCTGGATTCGTTGGTATGACAATAATAATAAAGAAAAAGAAGCAAATGAACTATTCAAACTATATAAAAAATACGCTAAAGAATGTTTAGAAGAGCTTATCTATTATCATAAACAAAATAAGATTAGATATACAGTAGATACTAAAGACAATATAGAATATTCTTTAGAAGATTTGAAATTTGAACTTATTATTAAAACAGGAAATAAAATGCAAGATATTGATAAAGAAGATATAATATCTATCATCCTATCTTTTATGGCCGAAAAATATTTTTTAGATGAAAAAGAACAAATTTTATTGTATAAGATACTAAAGAGAATGACTCTAAACTCATGGATAATAGTAGCAAAGTATCAAAATATAGAAACTAACTGTGAAGTAGAATTTTCAGGTATCGCTATATGGGACAAAAATAATAGGTTGTCTAGTATAAAACCCTCTCTATATTGTAGGACTCTTCCTAATGTTAATCAAGATTTCCTTGAAAAAATATTGGAACAATTAAAACACGATGAACTTGATGAAAGAATTAAAAAAATTATTAAAAAAGGTGTGCAAGAATAAATGAAAACATCCATCATTAAACACAGTGAGGCTATCTTTCTCGGTAGATAGACGCAGAGTTTTTATTTAATTTAGTTTTTTTACACTATAAAATAATAATATTTCTATATTCTTAATTGCTATTCTCCTCTTTCCATACTAAATCCTTATATAACAATATTAATTATTCACTTCTTCTAAACCAGCCTTTATCATTAAGGAATTCAATAGTTATCCCTTCACCCATAATTCCTATAAACTTTTTATGTACAACACCGTTTTTCCATGTAAAACTATCGCCATTATCACCCATATATTCTGCGGTGATTCTTAGCTCTTCATCTGTTTCAATTTTCACGGAATAATCATCATAAGGATCGTATCCATCGGTTTCTGCACAACTTAGATAGCTTTGGGCTGACTTTTCTGGACTAATAAGATCCTGTAATGATGTAGGTTCGCCACCATAATAGATATAACCCCAAAAATTATAAGGATATTTATATAGAGGAACATTTTGAGTAAGCTCGTTTTTTTCTTCACTGCTCATGGCACTCTCATATATTTTCTTTTTTTCATAAAACACCATGGCTGTTGTATTGGTTTCATTAAATGTAGGCGAGCCATTGTTTACTATATTTATTTCTAATTCTTGAGCATGTTCTGATTCATAAAAAATAACTTTTTGATTTTCAGGAGAAACAAAATCAATATAAGCATTATAAACAACACCTATATTTGAACTGCCACCTTCTGCGGCATAATCTTCTTCATACCAATCTACTGTTATTTTAATATCGCCTTTATAGCCGTAAAAATTATTTGCTTTTATGAAAGCGTCTTTATTTGCTAAAATATCCCCAGCAGATAATTCGGCAGGCGTTATTTCTACACTCTCAAGATATTCAGCAATTTCTGTATGCCCATTCTCAGTAGCTAAGTCTAATGCTGTGGATACATTTTCTGCCTTAGGAGTAATATATGCTCCTGCTTCCACCAAATATTTGACAACTTCCAAGTGGCCATCTTCTGATGCCATCATCAAAGCAGTGTAGCCAAAATCACTCTGAGAATTAATATTCACACCATTTATAACTAAGTATTTTACAACTTCTAAATGTCCATTTTCTGAAGCTAACTTTAAAGCTGAAAACTGAAAATTATCTTCATGATTAATATCAGCTCCATTATCAGCCAAGTATTTTACAACTTCTAAGTGTCCTCCTCCAGCAGCTCCCATTACAGCTGTTTGAGACCACTCATTTACAGCATTTATATCTAATCCTGCATTAGCTAAATATTCGACAATTTCAATATGCCCAAGACTGGATGCTATCATCAAAACGGAATTTCCTTCCCCGTCTCTAATGTCAATATCTCCGCCGTTTTCTACAATAGATTTCACACCATTGATATTTCCTTCTATCGCATATTCTATTAGTGAAGTTGTTTCTATAATACTTTCATCACTGCTCTCTTTTTGAGTTTTTGTTTCCATATCGCCGCAACTTATAACAGATAAAAATAATATAGCCAGTAATAATCCTTTATTTATCATTGCATTCCTCCATATAAATTTGTATAGTTCATTATACTATTTCTATTGTTTTATACAATTTATTTTTGCAATTATCCTTAAAATATATAATAAAAGGACTTATATTAAAATATTTTAAAGATAATTGATTAATATCAATTTAATTATAACATCTACAGGTATTATAATTACATTGATTTAAAATATTTAAATGATACAATTATAATCATCGTAAAATTAAAAATATTTAAGTGAGAATTGCTTTGCACAAAAACAAAAGATACTCGAAATTAAAACGCACTAAAGAAATTATATCCATTCTTATCGCTTATGGTTTTAATGATTTGCTATATGTAACGCCTATATTAAATATTATTGGTCGCCCATTAAGTAAAGTTAAAATAAAACATAAGGGTAAATATATCAATGAGCTCACAAGAGGTGAAAAAATAAGATACGCCTTTGAGGAGCTTGGCACAACTTTTATAAAACTAGGACAAATTCTATCGAGCAGAAAAGATTTAATTCCTAAAGATATAATTGATGAACTTAGTAAACTGCAAGACAATGTCGCATTTTTTGACGAAAAAGAATCTGTTAGAATTATAGAAGAAGAACTCGAATTACCAATAAGTAAGGCTTTTCAGAGCTTTGAATATAAACCCGTTGCAAGTGCATCGATATCGCAAGTGCATAAAGCTGTTTTACATGATGGCACGGAAGTCGCTATAAAAGTTAAACGTCCAAATATTGACTCTAAAGTATTAGTCGATATTGAAATTATTTCGTGGATAACTGAACTTATAGAAAAGTATTCTGAAGATTTTGCTTTGCTTAAACCTCGTAAACTCATTCGTACATTTAGCATTCAACTTCAAAGAGAATTAGATTTTACTTATGAAAAAAATAATTTATTAAAATTTTATAACTATTTTATTAATAATCCAAAAATAAAAATACCACAAGTCTACAAAGACTATTCTACTAAAAATATTCTGACAATGGAATTTATTAAAGGTATTAATGTTGCTGAGGTTAAAGATAATCCTAAATTTGATAATGTAGAAATTGTGTCAGAAATAGCCTCGAGTATGCTTGAGCAAATCTTCATGATTAATTTTTTTCATGCAGATCCGCACCCCGGAAATATTTTTATTTTGGAAAACAATGTAGTTTGTTATATAGATTTTGGAATGGTGGGGGCTGTGCCTCCGAGTATTAAAGAATCTTTACTTAATATTATATCATCATTGTCGTCTGATAATTATTCGAAACTTGCATATTCTATACTTGAGTTATGTGAGAATAAAGAAATAGCAAACTTTGAAGATTTTGAAGACAGAATATTTTTATTTGTTAATAGCTATATTAATATGCCACTTTCTGATATAGATATCGAGCAGATTTTTAATGAAATAATAACAATTTTGAGAGATTATAATTTATCAATCTCGTCAAATTTAATGATGATATTTAAATCGCTCATTGTTTTGGAGGGTCTTGGACGAACGCTAAATAGAGATTTCAAGATAATGGAACACTTAAAACCATTCACTCAAAAATATATGAAAGAGCAAATTAGCCCAAATAATATGGTCAAGCAGTTTAAAAATATACTTTTAGACTATAGTACCGTATTAAAAAATATGCCTTCAGATATTAGTGGTTTGATTTCTATTATAAAAAAAGGCGGAATGAAAATAATTTTAGAGCATAAAGGGCTTGATGCATTGTCAAATACGCTCGATAAACTCGCCGACAGGCTAAGCTATTCAATCGTTTTGGCTTCTCTAATAATTTCAAGTGCACTGATAATTGTCGCTAAAATACCACCACTCTTTAATGGAATACCAATTATAGGCATGATAGGCTTTGGATTATCTGCCCTATTTGGTTTTTTAATGATTATTGCGAGATTTGTAAGAGCTTATATGAATAGAAACAAATAAATCCATTAATTTACAAAACCGTAGAGAATATTCTAATATTAACTCGCTTAAAATATTCCCCACGGACTAGATTTATAGAGTTTGTAGATATTCTGTGAAATAGTTTATTGTTTCTGAATTATCAGAAATTTCAATAGCGCAAGATAATGGCGTACGACCAGAATAATCAAGAATATTTGTATCCGCACCATTCTCAATTAGATATTTTATGGTTTCTAAATTATTCTTTTTGTAGGAAGCATAATGCAAGATACTCATCCCATATAATCCAATAGCATTTATATCTGCTCCATTTTCGACTAAAGATATTACGGTTTCTAAATTATTCTTTTTGTAGGCAGCATAATGCAAAACTGACTCATAATCTTCATTTTTAGCATTTAGATCTGCTCCATTTTCAATTAAATATTTTATAATATCAATATTATTTATCCTAACCGCGAAAAATAATGCTGTATTTCCATATTTATCGCAAATGTTTATTATATCTTTAGATTGAATAAACTCCTTCACTTTTTCAAAATCATTGCTCATAATATAATTGAATACTTCCATGATAAATTCTCCTTTAGATAAAAATCACTTTTATCTATAAATTATACATAGAAATATATTTAAAATAACCACTTTTAAAATGCTATTATCAGCATTTAACAAAATAAAACATGTGTAAGATTGCTCTTAAACATGTTTTATTAAAATGAAAACTTTATCAGTTAATTATCATTATGTAGCATATTTTTAATTTACTAAATTATTTATCTATTCATCTGCACCTGCATATTATTAGTTACTACAACTGGTGTCACTGTCTCATTAGTTTCAACAATTGGTGTTGTCATATCGTTAGTTTCAACAATTGGTGTCGCCATATCGTTAGTTTCAACAATTGGTGCTGTCATATCGTTAGTTTCTATAACTGGAGCAAGAGAATTATTACTCATTAAAGCTAAAGACTCTTCAAATGTGATATAATTAGCGCCTTCAATATAAGTACCAGAACGAACCTCGCCTCTTATACTAGGTATAGTAAGAACTTGACCTGGATATATTAAATGAGGATTATTAGGGTCTCTTAATACATCTTTATTAGCAAGATAAATTCGCTCCCAATAAAGAGGATCATTATATATGAAGCTCATGCCTGATATTCTCCAAATAGAATCCGTCAAAGTTGTTCGACTCACAACAGTATAATACATAGGTAGAGTTGTTATCTTGCCCTCAGTATCCACTGGTACTGGCTCTTCAGCAACTATCGGTTCTTCAGCTACTATTGGCTCTTCTTCTGGCTGATCATTATCAACAACAATCACGTCCCCAGTAGGAGGTGGAATTACTTCCATATTAGCAGGATTTTCTTCCGCTGGTGTCACCGCATTGATAACTACATCACCATCTTCTGCATTCGCACCATCTTCAGTAACACGAGTAACTTGTAACTCCGCTTTATTTATAGCATCTTGAGCAATTATAAGTTTATCATTCGCTTGAGTTTGCTTATTTTCATCAATATCTGTTTTAGCATTAGATAAATTAGTACTTATCAAAGTATCTTCTTCAGAATCCATTACCAAGTTGCCATCATTAACCAATTTATTATATCTATTATTAAGATCTTCAAGCATAATCATATTATTTGACTGTGCCTCTTGAGATTTATTTAAAATATCATTTAAGTTTGTCTGAGCAAGTGAAAGTTTTTCATTCGCTAACAACTGTTTATTCTCATTAAAAGCCGTTTGACCATCATTGATTTCACTTGAGACCGAAATATCATCAGTAGTATCTTTCACTATAGTGTTATTTGAAATAAGTGTGTTATAAGTATTTGTAACATTTTCAAGCAAAAGCATATTAGAATTTTTAAGTTCAGCATTTGATTTTATAATATTATCAATAGCAAGATCAGCCTCTTGAGATTTATCTATAGCAACATTCGCATCATTACCTTCAATAGCTGTAGTCGCTTCAGCAATTATAGAAGTTACTAAAACATCATTAACGTCCCCTTGAACTATTGTACTGTCAGCCAATGTTGTATTATATTTGCCTTGAGTCGCCTCTAAAGCAGTACGAGCCTCATTCATAAGATTATTATGTGCCGCAATCGCTGCATCAATTGTTGTTTTAGCAGTATTTGCTTGAGCTATAGCATTTTGAAAAGCGTCCTCACCAAGTTGAGTAGTCGCTTGATTTAATGCATTATTTACTTGAGTATCATTAGCATCACCATTCACAATAGCCTTGCTAGTAACCGCAGCATTATAACTTTCTCGAACACCTTCTATAACTGTAGAAGTAGTCGAACGTTCACGAGTTAGATAATCAGCTTTAATAGTATCAACAGTTCCAACAACACCAGTAAATGTACTCAACGCATAATTATAATTATTAGACGCCATAATAAAATTAGTGATATTATTAACACCCGACTGATTTGAAGCTATAGCATTACCATATAATACAATAGCGCTATCAAAAGCAGGTTTAAACTGAGCATCAGCCGCCGCTCCAGACTCTCTAGTCGAAGCAATTGCACTATCAGCCGAAGCTTTATCTGTAGCTACTTTAATTTGCATAATTTGATGAAATAGTTCAGAAGTAGCAGAATCTATTTGAGTTAATGCTTCAAGCGATTTATCATAGCTAGCATCATACTCACCCTCATCTTTAAGAGTTTCAGCCGTTTCTGTAGTTGTAACAGCCTGCTCATATGTTTGAGGCAATGCCATCGAATAGGTGAAAGAAAAAAGTGCCATCGATAAAATAATTTTTTTCATTGTAATCATAGTTTATATTCCTAATATATTATTGACTAGACTTTTTAAGTTCGTCAAGCTCTTTTGTTAGTTTTTCAAGATCATTAAGTTTGTTTTTTACATCAGTCAAAGTAGAATCACTTTTATCGAGTTTCTCTTTTGTCATATTGTAAATAGTTGTATATTGCTCTTTCGCTATAAGAAGTTTTGAAATGGCAGTATCATAGTCTAAAGCCTTAAGGCTTGTTAGCCCTTCTTGATAAACTAGATTGGCTTGATCAATATTCGTTGCAAAAAGTACACTAGATTTAATCTCAGTATTGCTAGCTATTTCTTTATCAGTCAAATCTTTTAAATCATTAGCATAATTTGGATAACCAGTATCAACAACTATATTAAAATTAGTCTGAGAAATAAGCAACATCGACATTGCATTTTGACCTTCTTCTTCATTCTCTGCTACAACTATAACTTGTGCTTTAGTATAATTATCTTCAGCGATATTAAACTCTGGCTGTGCGTAAGTTTGTATAGCATCATACTTAATCGCCTTGTCTCTCAAAGTAGTAACTCTCTCATACTCTTTTTGTGGTATAGCAGTACAGGAAATGATAAAAAATACGCTTAAACTTAGAAAGCTCACAAACGTAAAATTTTTAATTCGCATTTTACCCCCCAGTAGGTTATTAAATCATTTAGTATTAGATTATACTACTATATTTATTAAAATCAAGGGTTATATTAAATTATTATGTAATTTGAGTAAAAGAATTAAACTTTAATGCCTCGTATAAAACGACAGCGGCACTATTTGATAAATTTAGAGAGCGAATATTTTCAGACATAGGAATATAAACACTTTCGTAATTGTCAAACATTTCTTTATTAAAATTACTAGATGCCTCAAGTCCGTCCGATTCACGACCCAAAAGTAATATTATATCTTTATCTTTATAGTCGAATAAGTCATATCTAGTTTTAGCAAACTTACTAATTACAACTATTTCTTTTGAAAACTCCTTTGAATACTCTAAAAAACTATTTTCATCTTCATGCTTTATGAATGATAATTTATCCCAATAGTCAAGCCCTGCCCTTTTTAAGTCTTTATCACGCATTAAAAAAGCGGGACGTCCGACTATATGCAAAGTAGAATTACTACCCACACATAGTCGTCCAATATTTCCAGTATTAGCTGGAATCTCTGGTCTAAACAATGCTACATCAATAGTCGTTTTTCTAGCCATAATTTACTAATTAACTTTAACCGTTGTTTCTTTTTTATTATCAGAGGCAATAACACCCGAAGGTTTTCTTGTCGGTGAAACTTTTAAAGTATGAAGCAATGTATAAGCAATGGTAACATTTTCATCACCCTTATCAGAACTTACTCTAAACGACATAAGCGATGAATATCTTGAACCTTTATATCTATATTTAAAAGGCAATATAATAGTCTCACCTGCATCAATCGAAACAATATTATTCTCAATATCTATAGTTCCTAATGCCCCAGATAAATCGGTACTCACAGTTACATTATTAAGTTTTCTCGATGTGCGATTAACAATAGTAAGAGCCCCCTCTGTTTTTCTTTCATTTAATTCAACAGTTACAGTGAATGGGTTTTCAGAATACTTCTCTTCTATACGAGAAACAACAGATGCATTAATATTTGCCCACTCTCTAATACCATTTTGATTGCCTCTAGCTTTCGACCAAAGCATTCTCGAAATATCAAAAAAGAATACACCTCGAATACGGCTTGTTCTATTAAATTTAGCTTCCGACTCATATATACGTTTCATATACTCAAGTTCAGGTCGTAAACTTCCATCTTGAAGTCTATTATCAACCATATTACCGACTAAAACATTATATTCACCACTCAAATAACGAGGCCAGCTTGAAAGCATTCCCACATGTTGAGGTCTATTTGCTTCATATATCATAATAGCGTCATAATCAATACCCGCATCAAAGAACATATAAGGGTCTTGACCATGTTCTGTACCCTGTGCCCAGCCCAAAGTAAATGCCCAAAGAGGTTTTTTTATACCAGAATCTTTTATAGATTTAATGATTTGTGACTCTTTTTGTGCTCTAAACCAACGCCATTTCATGCTAATCTCATTACGTCCTCTGTTTGAAGCAAGCCAACGCATACGTGCTTGTTTGCTCATATTATTCCAACCAGATGGAGTATAAATACCTGTTAATGCAACCAACTCGTCAACCATTTCATAACCATCACGTTCACCTGTTCTTATGAAGTCAAGTCCTAGATAATGCACATTAGGGTTAGCATCATAATACTTAAATAGTGATATCATATCTTCAATTCTTTTAGTATCATTTAAAGATATATGTCGGCTTTCAACTAAACTCTTAGTTTCATAGCTATAACCAACAGCAATATCATAACCAGCTTTTTTCTGACCGCCACCAGCAGCGAAATAACTCATTAAATAAGCACCCAGTTTAATATCTTTTTGAGCTGGGCTTTTCGATAAATTATCGATATTTTTAATGGCAGCAGGACTCCAAGGCGTCTCAGGCGTAATACCCCCAGTCCAACCTGTAGTCTGTCCACCGATGACCCAAAATGTATCACACTTCATATATCGTACCCAGTCATATAAATTATCATATGAAGTACCGCCACCATTTGGTTTTAATGAAGGTATAGTCTTTTTTGAAAGGTCTATTACATATTCTAAAGCGACAATTTTTTTAGTTTTCCCAGCAGGTGCTGATTGTCTACCTTTCATTGTGAAGTCTTGAGTATAACCATATAAACCATTTTTTGTCTGGACTAAAACAATAGCTTGATATATTCCTATATCAGCACCAAATGGATGTAAATATGTTCCTTTATAACCAGTGCTATCAACTTTAAAAACATTTATAGGATATCTATTATCACCATTAACACGCACCATGCCACTACGTTTATCACGAACATACATGCTAATGCCCGTAACTGTATCATCTGTATATATAGAAGTGTTAATAACTATAGGTTCGTATCTATATGCAGACATTTTAGATAAATTAATAGCCACTCTTGGAGACAGTTTTTCTCTCGATTTTACTATTGCAGTATTAACAGTATCAGACAACTTAGCTATTTTTTTATCGATTTTTTTAGGCATTGCCAATGAAGGTTGAACACTCGGGTCAGGCATTCCATATGATAATTTACTAGATGATAAAAGTAATTCATCATCATAAAAACGTATAGAATTATTAGCGTCAACATTTGCTTGCATGTCAAGATCATCTAAATCTACGGCTAAATTATATCCTGAAATTTTTTGAGCAGGAAATAATCTTAACGCATCGGGAGTTGACATATCAATTCTAAGGCTGTCGGAAAAATCGACAACAATACCCCTATCACTAGAGTGATTAATGACACTCAATCTCTCGCCTAAACCAAAAATAAATGTGATAGAAGCGATAGACACCAATAATAATACAACAGTTGTAATAATGCTATGTTTCATTAAAGACCTTCAATTCTAATTATTCTGCCTTATATGCTTAGGATGTTTACTAATTTGCTTTTTCAAGTGATTAGAGTCAACATGAGTATAAATCTCTGTTGTTGTAATATCTGAATGCCCGAGCATAAGTTGTACCGAACGCAAATCCGCTCCATTTTGAATTAAATGAGTGGCGAAACTATGTCTTAATGTATGCGGATAAACATTTTTCTCAATTCCACTTTTCTTCATAGTTTCTTTTACTATTTTCCAAATTCCTACACGTGATATTTTATCGCCTCTAAAGTTTAAAAAAAGCTCTTTAGACGTTTTATTTTTAAGTAAAGATGCTCGGCTACCAACAATATATAATTTAAGTAATTCTAATGCCTTGTCATTAATTGGCACAATTCTTTCTTTATTGCCTTTTCCATAAAGCTTTAAATGTTTACCTTCTATGAAGATATCAGTCACTTTTAATGCACAAAGCTCACTCACTCTAAGCCCGCATGAATATATAAGTTCAAATATAGTTTTATCACGAAAGCCTTTATCAGTAGCCTCATCATGCACAGCAAGAAGACGTTCAACTTCATCACCAGTCAAGTATTCAGGCAATGTTCTTTTAAGTCTTATAACCTCAAGATTATCAGTAGGGTTTTTATTTATTATTCCCTCTTTCACTAAAAATTTATAAAAATTACAAATACTCACTTTATTATGTGCAACAGTTCTAAGCTTCGACCCAGTTCTTGTTCGCTCCGATAAGAATGCTTCTATATCTTGTCTAACGGCTTTTAGAGCAGTTTTATTATTTCCTTCAAGATATGCTAAATAAATTAATAAATCACGCTTATAAGAATCTAAGCTATTTTTAGAAAGCCCTTTCTCAACATTCACATAAATTAAATATTTTGACAATAAATCACTATCGTTCATTTGTTTATTTGATATCACAAACTGCCTCTTTAGTTAATATAGTCAATATTTATTATATTTTGTTGACTTATGGACATTGTCGGAAATATGATATATATATTTAAGTATAAATATAGAGATTTTTCAAGTTTAATAGATAATATAAAAAACTGAGTGTTAATTTGTATAAAAAGCTGAACCTTGTGTGATAGAAAAATATTTAAGATCTTTTTCTATGCTTTGAAGCAAAATAGTTTTTCTTCTTTCCCAAATCGGTGCTATTAATGTTGATGAACTGCTGTCGCCGATGAGACGTGCAATTATAATATTTTTATTTGTGAGTGATATAACCTTGCACATTAAAGAAATATAATATTCTTCACTTAATGTATTAAAAGGATTTTTTTTATATTGTAATGCCAAGTTTGTATTTTTCACAATTTGTAAATGATGATATTTCACCGCATGAATTGGCAGTAAACTCATTGCTCTAACGGTTGCGAGCATTTCTTCCTCGGTTTCGATTTCACCACTAGCTTTAGGCAAACCAAATATTACATGAACAGATATTTTAATATTTTTATAATTTTTAGATATTTCATTTATTTTTTCAACAAATGAATCATAATCATGCCCTCTATTAATAAAATCGAGAGTTTGTTTGTGAATCGATTGAAGCCCCATTTCAAGCCATATTTCTTTATCAGTTTTAGAAGCCAAGTCATTTAATATTTCTAAAGTGCTAGAATCAGTCATGTCAGAACGAGCACCGAACATAAGCCCAACGCAGTCATCATATTTAATTATTTCTGATGCTGCCTTAATCGAATGACTTGCGACGTCTTTTTGTAGAGGTGTGCCAAGCTGAAAATAAGCATAGTATTTTTGATATCTACTATTTTTATAGTTTTCAACACCCTGAAGCCATTGTGCAGTCGCTTCGGAGCTTGAATCGATATAAGAGCCTCGATAACTTGAGAGATTACAAAAAGTGCAACCCTTGTTATTTTCTTTATGCTTGCAACCGAAATTTGTATCGATTGATATTTTGCCAACCTTCACACCAAATTTCTCTTTTACATAATTAGAAAAGGAAAAATACGGCTTGACTACCGAAAAAATAGGACTTTCATTCATATATTTATAAACTTCAAAAAATATTTATTTCTTTTTACCTTGATTAGCAACAGCCTCCATAGCAGCTCTCACAGCCTCAGGATCACCCAAATAATATTTTTTTATAACCTGATAATTTTTATTCTCATCCAACTCATAAACCAAAGGCATACCAGTAGGAATATTTATTTCAACAATCTCATCATCAGAAATATTATCCAAATGTTTAACCAATGCTCTTAGGCTATTTCCATGTGCAGCGATAACTACTTTTTTACCGCTTTTTATAGTTTTAAGAATAGTATTCTCCCAAAAAGGAACTACTCTTTCAACAGTGTCTTTTAGACATTCAGTTAACGGCAAATCTTTTTCATCTAAAGAGCTATAACGTTTATCATGTCCAGCATATCTCTCATCCGATTTATCCAATGCAGGCGGAGGCGTGTCATAACTTCTTCGCCATATTTTAACTTGTTCTTCGCCATATTTATCAGCAGTTTGCGATTTATTCAAACCCTGCAAAGCGCCATAATGTCGTTCATTTAATTGCCAACACTTCTCAACAGGAATCCAAAGCTCATCAAGTTCTTCTAAAGCCAAGTTTAATGTTCTTATAGCCCTTGTAAGCATTGAAGTATATGCTATATCAAATTCAAAACCTTCTTTTTTTAAGGCAATACCACCATTTTTAGCCTCGATAACACCTTTGTCCGAGAGATTAACATCAGCCCAGCCAGTGAAAAGATTTTCTTTATTCCAAACACTTTCACCATGACGAATTAAAACAACTTTAGTCATAAAAAAACTCCTAAAATAAAAAATACCGCATAATATTATTATATATTAAACATTTTTAAATACAAATAATATTTTATTCTATATTCAATATATATAATTAATAAACTAAATTAAAAGCTCCATTATTAAAGCGTCACCTAGACAAGGTTTTTGATAGTAATTTTCTCTTTTTGATACAATTATAAATTCATGTTTTTTATAGAAATTAAATGCTATAATATTTTTTTCATGCAGTTCCAAAATAATTTTTTCTATATTATCTTGAGTTTTTAAATGATTTAATAAAATAGAACCAAGCCCAGATTTTTTAGATATTTCTTTTATGACAATATCTATAATCTCTATTTCAGGAGCAATTATCGAATATATAATAAAGCCATATATATTACCGTTATCAAAAATTAAATCTACCGAGTAAATATCATTTTCAATATAATAATCTATATGGCTTTCATTCAAAGTAATAAAAGAGGACTCATTCGCTATTTTTAATAAATATTTGATATCCTCTTTTTCAGCTTTTCTTATAGGCAATTATTAATCTCATCAAACAATTGTTTTTTAAGATTAAGAATATAGTCTTTAACATCACTAGGCGAAACTTCTCTCATCTCAGTTTCTCTTCTAAGCTTCACTTCAACAAAGCCATTTTCAAGTGAACGTTTACCAACAACTATTCTGATAGGAATACCAATTAAATCGGCATCATTAAGTTTAACACCCAAACGAGCATCTCTGTCATCAATCAAAGTATCAACACCACAAGCTCGCAAGTCATTATAGATCAACTCTGCTTGCTTGAATGAATCAGTACTCTCATCTTCGACAGGCACAATAATAACCTCATAAGGAGCAACAGTAATAGGAAAAATTATTCCCTTGTCGTCATAGTTCTGCTCAATTACAGTAGCAAGAGCACGGTTAATACCAATTCCATAACAACCCATTGTCGGTGTTACAGGTTTATTATTTTCATCTAATACTGTAAAATCAAATGCTTTACTATACTTCTCTCCAAGTTTAAATATATGACCAACTTCAAGTCCTCTTTTCGAATACATTTTAGCAGAACATTCAGGACATAAATCGCCTTCTTTAGCACGTCTTAAGTCAGCCCATTCATCAACAGTAAAATCTCTCTCGATATTTACAGATGTTATGTGAGTATTGTCTTTATTAATTCCCATACCCGCAGCATGAATAGTTTTTATTGAATAGTCAGCAATTATTCTTACTTTCTTTTTAAGATTAATAGGACCCGCAAAACCTACTCTAACACCTGAAACCGCTCTTACTGTAGCTTCGTCTGCAAGCTCGACATCACAACCATTCAAGTAGTTAGAAAGCTTTTTTTCATTAACAGCAACATCTCCACGAATAGCTATAGCAACCGTCTCGCCAGTATCCATTGTATATAGAAGAGTTTTGATAAGGTTAATCTCTTTGAAACCATATGTTTGCACCAATTGGTCTACACTAGTAATATCAGGAGTATGAAGCTCAACAAAAGGTTCGCTAGTATAAGTTTCAGCTTTAGGTTCAGGCTTAATAACAGCCTTCTCTACATTTGACCGATAACTACACTTCTCGCAAAAAATTATTTCTTCTTCCCCAACATTAGATAAGACCATAAATTCTTCACTATTGTCCCCACCTATAGCACCCGAATCAGCTTTAACTGACACAGTATCAAGACCCATTCTTTTAAATGCTCTGCTATAAGCAACACTCATATCTTTATAAGTTTTATCCAAACAAGCCTCGTCCATATGAAAAGAATAAGCATCTTTCATTGTGAACTCACGACTTCTTATTACACCAAAACGTGGACGAATTTCGTCTCTAAATTTAGTGCTTATATGATAAACGCTTAAAGGCAAGTCTCTATAAGACTGCACAGCACCTTTAACAATTTCAGTAAAATCTTCTTCATGAGTAGGAGCCAAACCATAATCAATATCATGTCTATCTTTTACTCTAAAAAGCTCCTTCTTAAATGCAACCCATCTGTCGGCATAGTCAAGTAATTCTTTAGGAACAAGTAAAGGCATTAAACATTCAGATGCACTTATAGCTTCCATCTCTTCTCTTGTTATATTAGATATTTTATTAATTGAACGTAAACCTAGCGGCAAATACGCAAAAAGTCCACTTGATATTTTCCTCATTAGTGCAGCTCTAATCATTAGTATGTTTGATACAATTTGGGCGTCACTTGGTGCTTCTTTCACAGTAGGCATAAACAAATTCTTAATACGCATAAACAAATCCTTTTATATTAAATACATTTTCCTATATTTTAATATAATTATAGTATAATTTCAAGCATATTATTTACTGATAGTAATAAAATATATGATATTTCTATGGTTTTACACACATAGTGGTAACTTATTTGTTATAATTTTTGTTTTAAACACCCACTATAAGAACAATAAGCCTAAAATTTTAGTAAAAACTATCACAATAAACAATATAAAGTCTATTTGTATTTTTTTCATTTACTGTTATAATAAAAGAAGAATATGTTTTATAAGTTTAAATTTAAATGAAGAATGTCGTAATACTTTTTCTTATTACATCAATATCTATATACTCACAAGCTGCCGACTTTACTAATAGTGGCCTTTTTATAGAAACAGCAATATCTTGGTATGCTACACCAACTTCCGACTTTGACTTTGATCTTAATCTATTTTATAGGTTCACGGGCGGAGCAGTTCCTGATCTTTATAGAAATAATAGAGTTAAAACAGATGTTGGCATAAAAAACGAATCAATGATGTCGCTAAATAAAACCTCCATATATGTTAACTCTACAATAGCTAGTTTTTTTAATATTAAAGCAAGAGCATCAGGCATAGCATACTATAATTCAGCTGGCAGAGGGCTTATTATTTTTGACAGTAATGAAGAATATAATGCGCAATCTATAGATGAAATGATAAAAGGAAAAGGTGCTAATGGATCAAGCTTTGAATTTGAAGTAAAACCTACACTTAGGCTCGATTTAAGAGAGTTAGTATTTAAAACTACTGGGCTTTATATAGAGTCAGGCGTTGCAATTAAATATGCCTTTTTAAAAAATGCCGATTTTTATTATGATTATGACTTGCTTCTGCCACGTGCGAAAAGTGATATATCATATGAACTTGATTCAAGAGCCGTATTCGATATGAAACCTATAGCCGTCGGTGTTCAACATATATTAGTATACATGCAAAATACAGATATTTTAGCACAGAGATTGGGAGCATATTTAAAATTTGAATATGCATTCGTTAATCAAAGATTATATACAAAAGTCGAAAGCCATGTTGGGCAATACTTTTCATATTTCAACCTAACAGGCAGGCTATATTTCGATATAACAGCGTCACTTGCTTATAAAATTATCTAATTCTTTTAATAAGTTTACAAATTAAATCTGCTTGCGCCTTTTGAAGTGTCGGATAAATTGGTATCGATATAGACTTAAGATAAGCATTTTCTGTATTTGGAAAGTCATTTTTATCAAGCTCTAAATAATGATGAAGCGGTTTATAAACGGGTCTTGCCACTTGAACTTCATATCGCTCAAACATGCTTATACATTCATGAATATTCATACTACCCTTTAACGAACATACATATCGATAATTAGAACTGCATTCAGAATCATGACTATAAGGCTTTGCCAATGCACTTTCTACGATTGCATTATCATAATAAGAAGCAATGTCTGCTCTCACTTTCACCATACGTGGCAAATGTTTAAGCTCTTCAATACCAATAGATGCTTGAAGGTCGGTTGGATAATAATTAAATCTTTTTATAAAATTATCTTTTTTATCATAATGCCTTAAATCTTTTATATTATCAATGCCTCTTTTTTTTGTAATAATCATACCACCAGCACCACCAGATGTTATCATTTTTGTGGCAGATAAAGAAAAATAAGCATAGTCACCAAAGCTACCTATAGGTCTATCTCTATATGTACTTCCAAGTCCATGGCTTGCATCTTCAATTACTGGAACTTTTAAATCAGAAAGCTCATCGATTAAAGCACAATTTCCAAACATATGCGAAACAATAATTGCTTTAGTGTTTTCATTAACCGCATCGATAACAGAGTCCATACAAATTTGATATGAATCTTCGTTAATATCAACCAAAACAGGTGTAGCTCCCAAAGAAGTTATAACTTGCAAAGGCGAAACATTTAAAAACGATGATAAAATAACTTCATCACCCTCACCTATATTAAGATGTCTTAAAATAAGTTCAAGAGCATGAGTCCCCGTTGTAACAAACAGCGATGAAAATGATTTATCGAAATATGAAGCGAATGTACGCTCAAATTCATAAATAACATCGCCATTAGCTAAATTGTCGCTCATCATAACAGTTAATGCACTTTCTAGTTCTTTTTTTCTTATTGTCGGTCTTGAATGTTGTATCAATTTAAAATATCCTAATAATGTCTTTTGATTATAAAATAATATAACATTTTCGGTATTTTTCAAGTGATACTTTTTTCAAAAAAAATATTAATTAATAAAAGAATATAATTTTTTTATTTGATTACTAAAGACGATTATATAAAACCATGTCGAAATAAAATCTCATTTAAATTCTATATATTCATATTTTCACAAAATTTAACAACAAGAAAACCATCTAGGCACATTAAAATATTTTTAGAATTTATATAATCACTAGTTTATATTCTACAATTATACCATTATATAGAAACAAGCTTCACTTAATAGTTCACATCTCGTAAAGAAATTACTAAAAAAAAAGATACTCGATACAGTATTAAAGTTACTCATTACCTATCAAAGTCGATATAGTGAAAAATAAAGCGATAAAAATAGATATTTATGTTGCTTTAAAACACATACCGTGCTATATAATGTGCGTAAGTGACGGTATTATATTAATCAAGGAGAAAATAATGTCAGAAGAACAAGAAAACTTAGAGTTTAAAGTTTTAGATGAGCTTGTATCTAAAGCAAAAAAAGCACAAGCTATATATGCTACATTTAGTCAAGAAAAAGTTGACGACATATTTAGGGCAGCGTCAATAGCAGCAAATATAAATCGTATTACTTTAGCTAAAATGGCTTGTGAAGAAACAGGTATGGGAATAGTTGAAGACAAAGTTATAAAAAACCACTTTGCTTCAGAGTATATATACAACAAGTATAAAAATACAAAAACATGTGACGTAATCGAATGCGATGAAGCAAACGGTATTAAGAGAGTTGCTGTACCTATAGGAGTTATTGCAGGCGTAGTACCAACTACTAACCCTACATCTACAGCTATATTTAAAGCATTAATCACTCTTAAAACAAGAAATGCTATAGTATTTTCACCCCATCCTAGGGCTAAAAAATGTACTGCAGCTGCTTGTAAAATAGTAAATGATGCGGCAGTAAAAGCTGGTGCTCCAGACGGGCTTATTCTTTGTATTGAAGAACCGACTATAGCATTATCTGGTGGGCTTATGAATCATGCTGATACTAGTTTAATACTTGCTACTGGCGGACCTGGTATGGTTAGAGCCGCTTATTCATCAGGCAAACCTGCTTTAGGCGTAGGGTCTGGTAATACTCCAGCTATAATCGATTCAGATGCCGACATCAAACTTGCTGTAAGTTCAATTATACTTAGTAAAACATTTGACAATGGTGTTATTTGTGCAAGTGAACAAAGTATTATCGTTGATAAAAACATTTATGATGAAGTTAAAAAAGAGCTTGCTTATAGAGGTGCTTATTTATTAAACAACTCTGAACGTGAAAAAGTTGCTAAAGTAATTATCATCAATGGTGCTTTAAATGCTAAGATAGTAGGACAATCAGCACATACTATAGCACAAATGGCTGGTGTTGATGTGCCAATTGATGCTAAAGTTTTAATAGGTGAAGTTAAGAATATCTGTCGTGAAGAAGAATTCGCACATGAAAAACTATCACCAGTTTTGGCTATGTATAAATCGAATGACTTTGATGATGCCGTTGATAAAGCTTATAAACTTATCGAGTTCGGTGGATTTGGTCATACTTCTGTTTTATACACAGATGAAAATAATAATAAAGAAAAAATTGCGAAATTCTACTTAAAAATGCCAACAGGTAGAATACTTATAAACACACCTGCTTCTCAAGGTGCTATAGGAGATTTATTTAATTTTAGATTAGAACCTTCTTTGACTCTTGGTTGCGGAAGTTGGGGTAAAAATTCTACTAGTGAAAACGTAGGTGTAAAACATTTACTAAACGTAAAATCAGTCGCTTATAGGAGAGAAAATATGCTTTGGTATAGAGTTCCAAAAAAAATATACTTCAAAAGAGGCTCTGTTGGACTTGCTTTACGCGAGTATTCTGACAGAAAACGTGCTATGATTATTACAGATAAATCACTTTATGATTTAGGTATTGTAAAAAAGATTACAGATATATTGGATGAAATGCATTTAGCACATCATACTTTCTTTGATGTTAAGCCTGATCCAACACTATCTACAATTAGAGCAGCAGTAGAACAAGCTAATTCATTTAATCCTGACCTTATTATCGCATTAGGCGGTGGTTCTCCTATGGACGCTGCTAAAATAGTTTGGTTATTATTTGAACAGCCTGAAACTAAATTTGAAGATATCGCTATGCGTTTTATGGATATAAGAAAGCGTATTTGTGATATTCCTGAATTAGGTAAAAAAGCAGAACTTGTTGCTATTCCTACTACTAGTGGTACTGGTAGTGAAGTTACTCCTTTTGCTGTTATTACTGATGATGCTACTCATATTAAATACCCAATTGCTGACTATGCTTTAACTCCTTCTATGGCTATCATAGATGCTGATTTTGTTATGAGCATGCCTAAGGGGCTATGTGCGGCAAGCGGTATTGACGTATTCACTCATGCTATGGAGTCATACACTTCTGTTTTAGCTACCGAGTTTTCTCAGTGTAACTCAAAAGAATCTATTACTTTAGTATTTAAGCATTTGACAAATTCATATAAAGATGGTGCGAATAACCCAGAGTCTCGTGAAAAAATGCATTATGCAGCAACACTTGCTGGTATGGCTTTCGCTAATGGATTTTTAGGAATATGTCACTCTATGGCGCATAAACTTGGAAGTGCATTTAATATTCCTCATGGTTTTGCTAATGCTTTACTAATTTCTCAAGTTATGAGATATAACTCAAATGACTGCCCTCATAAACAAGGTGCTTTTTCTCAATATCATTATCCAAATGCAAAAAGAAGATATGCTGAAATTGCTGAATTGTTGAACTTGGGTGGTAGTAATGACGACGATAAACTTGACAGATTAATCAAAGCTGTTGAAGCATTAAAAACTTCTATCGATATTCCATTATCTATAAAAGCATATGGTATAAAAGAAGAAGACTTCATGGCTAAACTTGACAACATCGTTGAGAATGCATTTGATGACCAATGTACTGGTGCGAATGCTGCTTATCCTTTGATGAGTGATTTAAAACAGATATTATTAGATGCATATAATGGTGTTTGTTAATTAGATTAAATTAGATATTTTTATATACTAGGTAAAATACGAAACTTATAATATTTAAGAATCGTGTTTTACCTTTTTTTATATCAAATATTTTCAATTTCACTTTTCAACAATAAAATTATTTAAATAAAACTGTTTGAATTTTTTCCACTATAGAACTATAATATATTTGATTTATACTGAAGGAGTAGTATTGTGAAAGATTTATTAATTGAAATTCTAGTAGAAGAAATACCCGCTAATTTTGCTGTCCCTGCTATAGTTAGTTTTCAGAAAATTTTTGAAACCCTACTTAAAAATAATAGCATCACATATAAAAATTGTACAAACTTTACTACACCAAGAAGGCTCGCTTTACTTATTACTGAATTATCAGAAAATGCTAAAGACGAATTAATCGAAACAAAAGGCCCAATGTATGATGTGGCTTTTAATAATGGCGAACCTACAAAAGTGGGCATTGGATTTTTCTCGGCTAATAATTTAGATATAAACACATTGAAAAACCTAGACGAAAATGAATCTATAGAAAAACCATTTTTAAAAGAGATTAATGGCAAGAAATATATTTTCATAAAAAAAGAAAAAAAAGGTGAAATTACAGAAGAATTAATTAGAGCAAATTTAGAACGTATTTTGAGTGAAATAAATTTTAATAAAAAAATGCGTTGGGCAGATAAAGATTTTCCATTTGTTCGTCCAATTCGAGGAATCACTCTTTTATATGGAAGCACTGTTATTGACGCAGAAGTTGCTGGCATAAAAACAGGCAATAAACTTACAGGACATCGACTTCTTTCACCAGAATTTGAAGTGATAAAAAATCCATCTGATTATGAAGATATGATGATGAAAAAGAATGTCATGGTTAATCGTGATAAAAGACTTGAATATATAAAAAATTCAATTGACGAAATAGAAAAAAAATATAATGCTTCAGCAGTTGATAAAAACAAGGTGGCTAATATCGTTGTCGATTTGGTTGAATATCCTTATTTACTTTCTACCGAATTTGATGAAAAGTTTTTAGAAGTGCCTGATGAGGTTTTGATTAGTGAAATGATTGAACATCAAAAATACTTCCCTTTGAAAGATAAAAATGGTAAACTTACTAATATTTTTATTATAACAGCCAATCAGCCAGAAACTCCTTTTATTATCGCTGGTAATATTAGAGTGCTCGCGGCTCGTCTTTCAGATGGTCGTTTTCTGTATCAAGAAGATCTTAAAAATGGATTAGATGAAATGAACAAGCGTTTGTCTATGCTTTTATTTAGAGCTAATATGGGCAGTGTTTTAGATAAAGTTGAAAGGCTTAAAAAAAATACTCCTCTACTTATAAAATTGCTTGGTATAGAAGATAAAAAAGATGATGTCATAACAACTCTAAACTATATGAAGTCTGACTTAGTAAGCAATATGGTTTACAACTTCCCAGAACTTCAAGGTATTATGGGTTCTTATTTCGCGACATATAGTGGATTTAAAAGTGAAATAGCATTATCGATTAAAGAACATTATCAACCGATTTTTTCAGGCGATATTATGCCTTCAAATGATTTAGGAAAAACGGCATCAATACTAGATAAACTTGATAATATTATTTCTGGGTTTTATGTTGGCGATATTCCTACAGGTTCGCAAGATCCTAACGGGCTTAGACGTCAAGCATTGGGCATTATAAATATTTTAATAAGCTCAGAAAAACATATTGATATTAGAGTGTTAATTGAGAATATGATTTCGACTATGCCTGAAAAAGCACTAAAAAATGATTCTAAAAATTTAGTCGATGATATTTTAGTATTCTTTAAATCTCGTTTTGAAAATGAGTTGAATAATAAATTCTCACATGATGCAATTTATGGAGTTTTAGCCACTGGCGTTAATGATATTTATGATAGCTATCTAAAAATTGTCGCTGTTGATAGTTTTAGACAAACTAATAAAGATTTATTTGACAATCTACTCACAATATTTAAGAGAATAAATAATATAATTAAAAAGTCTGACGCTGGCAGTATTAACGAAACCATACTAAAAGAAGATGCTGAAAAAAATCTTTATAGCGTATATAAAACAAAATTGAAAACTGTAAATGATTTTATAAACTCAAAAAATTATGAAAATGCATTTAAAGAATTATCAGAAATTTATGAGCCACTGGGTAAGTTTTTCGACGATGTTATGGTCATGGATAAAGATGAGACTATAAAAAATAATAGAATAGCCCTACTCGCTTCTATAGATAAATTATTTAAGACGATGTTAGATTTTTCTGTTTTAATTAAATAATAAATTCTATATTATTTTGGAGATATTTTTATGAATAATAATGATGATGATAATGAAAAAATATTTGAAGCTGAATTTCAAAAAGAAAGTGAAAGTATTTCTAAAGATGATATCGAAAATATATTAAATAAAGAAGCTGATATTAATAAAAAGGTAAAATCATCCAAAAAGTTGCTTGAATATTTGTCTGATATAAAATATATGTTTTCTATGCTTAAAGATTTTATGAGTGGAAAATATACAAATGTGCCTTGGCGAATTATTGCTGGAATGACTGCTGCTTTGATTTATGTATTTTCACCAATAGATTTGGTAGCTGATTTTATTCCAATTGTGGGTCTTTTAGACGACGCCACCGTCATAGGTATTTGTCTTAAACTTGTGGCTGATGATTTAAAGAAATATGTTGCGTGGAAAAAGAATGATGAATAATTTATTATGCATATAAAAAATATTTCTTTTGCTCAAATTGATATTATACATAAAGATAAATCAAAAAATCTTGATAAAATAGCCTCTATAATAGATAAAGTAGATACAGATATAATTGTTTTTCCAGAACTTTGTAATACTGGTTATTTATTCGATTGTAAAAATCAATTATATTCATTAGCTGAAAATATCCCAAATGGAGATACTACAAAATTATTATTAGATTTATCTTTGAAGAAAAATATATCGATAATAGCGGGTATTGCTGAAAAAGATGATGAGCACTTATATAATAGTGCTGTCGTTGTTAGTAATGGAAAATATATTGGTCGATATAGAAAAATACATCTTAGCGATTATGAGAAAAAATTATTTAGCAGAGGTTTGGTAGAGGATACAAATATATTTGAATTAGGTGAAACAAAAATTGCTTTGCAAATATGTTTTGATATATGGTTTAATGAAATTTCGAGAAAGCAAATATTAAATGGAGCTGATATTATTTTTGTGCTTGCCAATTTTGGTAGTGACATTACTACAAAAATTACCAAAGTAAGAGCTATCGAAAACCTCACTCCCATTGTTTTATGCAATAGAATTGGTAAAGAAAAATCAAATAATATAAATGCTAATTTTTTAGGGAATAGTTTTATTATTGATTATCAAGGAAATCTTTTATCAGAAGAAATAACTGAAATAGAATATATATACACTACAAAAGTGCAATTAGGCAATGAAAAGAAAAATATAATATGCAACTGTTTTATGGATGAGATATCCATTCACTTAATATCTAAATGATAAAAGTGAAGTTGTATTACGCTTGATGGCTAGTTTCTAGCATCATGGCGATTCATTCGGCTGTTCGTAATTCAGAAAATGGCTCAAGCGTTTATGATAATGGTGGAGTTTTCTTGCTTTAATTTTTTAGTGTATGTTTGTTTGAGTTCTATTTTAAAATAAAAAACACCCATCAATTTATTAGATATTAATATATCAGTTGATAGGTGTTTTCGTTCTGTCTATTTAATCGTTCAAATAGTCAAAATCTGTTAGACAACTTGAAAAGTTATTTTATACTAACCTAAAAATATGTTAAATGCATATCCCGTAAGAACAGCCACTGTGAAAATACAGATTAAGAAAGTAATTACAAGCTCCTTTTTAAATATAGATCCAAGCAATGAAACTTCAGGTATACTCGCACCCGCACCACCAATAATAAGTGCGACCATAGTTCCAAGCCCTACACCTTTCGAAACAAGAACACTTGCGATGGGAATCATTGTTTCTGTTCTGATATACATAGGAATTCCTAAAAGTGCCGCTAAAGGTACTGAAAAGAAATTATTTGCACCGGCAAACTGTCTGAATAATTCCTCAGGTACAAAGCCATAAATAAACGAACCTATACCTGCTCCAAAAATTAAAAAAATTAGAACTTTTCTAAAGAGTTTAATTGAGTCCTTTAATGCATACTTTGAAGCCGTAATGTTTTTTTCTAAAAAGCTCCCTGTAAAATTTGAATAAGATATTTCCTTATTTGAATCACAAGCCTTGCTTTCTGAGCAACTCGCCTCTGAACTAGTGTTACTTGTTTGACAAGCACATGATTTGCTTTCATTCTTACTACCAAA
The DNA here is from genome assembly GCA_947038115.1 of uncultured Spirochaetia bacterium. Taxonomy (GTDB): domain Bacteria; phylum Spirochaetota; class Brachyspiria; order Brachyspirales; family Brachyspiraceae; genus CAMQVF01. The sequence continues at coordinate 1,110 of CAMQVF010000002.1, read as the reverse complement.
AGCTTCGATTTTAATGTAACGTGCAAACCCTTTTACATCTAAGCAATAACCTACGATAACAGCAAAAATAAACGCGATACTTGCATATGTAATGGTTGGTACTATACCAAAAAATGTGAGAAATAATATTATAATCCCAGGGTTTAGAACTGGAGATGTCAATAAAAATGACATTGTTCCAGAAAAAGGGGCCTTGCTTTTGATAAGTCCTACTAAAAGCGGAATAGTTGAACATGAGCAAAATGGTGTTACTGACCCAAGTAATGCCCCTAAAATACTATTAAGAAATTTAGATTTTGTTGTAAGTATTTTTTGTATTTTATCCTTTGATATATAAATTTGCAAAAGTGCTACAATAAAGCTAATTACGATAAAGAGTAACACTAATTCACTAAAAAGAAACAAAAACTTTCCAATGACAATTCCAACCAGCGGTTCTGATATCTCAAACTTCGATAAAAAATTTGACACAATTTTTATAATTGATTCTTGCATATAAATTCTCCTTTTAAAATTAAATTATTTAATCCGAATATTGTAAAAATCTATACACTACTGAGATCTGCAAAAATATTTCCGTCCACAACTACACATAATAGCTCCCTTTTTTATAACTATATAACTAATTTAGTCGAATTGTAATTCTTAAAAAAAAGTCACTTTCAAATAGTGACCTTTTTATTTATAGTATTATACTATAAATTGAGTTATAATATTAACTGCTTTTTCAAACTGTTCTATGCAAATTGAGTAATATATCCATTTGCCTTCTTTTCTCGGATTCACAAGTCCAGACTCACACAAAACTTTCATATGATGAGCTAACGTGGAAAGTGGTATATCTAATTGACTACATAAATCACATGAACATATTTCACCTTTTTTAACAAGTCCTAGTATTAAAATCCTACTAGGGTCACTCAACCCTTTGAATATCTTATGCTTATTTTCCATTTCTATAACCTCATAATTACAAAACTAATTTTATAGTTGTATAATACAGTAAAAAATTAATTTGTCAATAGTTTTTAAAAAATTAATTTACTTATTGACTGGGAGTGCGACTTAAGTCAACTCAATTGAGCCAGTTTGTCGTTTTTTTTGTCAGAA
>CAMQVF010000001.1 GCA_947038115.1 uncultured Spirochaetia bacterium | reverse complement strand
GCTGGGTATATTAAGCCTATTTTGGCTCTACTGCCATAGATGAAATCGTCCATAATTATTTCTCCAATATATTTTGATTATTTAGTTAATAAAGCTCTCTTGAAATTTGTAAAGACTTCACAGCCATCTTTTGTAACTCTAAAAGTCTCACTTACTTCAACACCATAATCATCCAACCATACACCCGGTATTATGTGGAAAGTCATATTCTCTTTTAAAACTGTTTTGTCTCCAGGTCTAACACTTGCAGTACGCTCACCCCAATCAGGAGGGAAATTAAGTCCTGTAGAATATCCGATTCTTGAATCTTTAATGAATCCACTTTTTGCAATCGAACGTGCCCATATTCGTTCAACCTCTTCACAAGTCAAACCAGGTTTAATTCCTAATAATGTATTATTCAAACCCTCTGCTACTACTTCACCTAAGTCTTTAACTTTTTGATTAACACTGCTACCCAAGACCATAGTTCTCGCAAGTGGGCAGTGATATCTTTTATAGTTTCCGCTTAGTTCAAGAATAACTGTATCTCCATCTTTATAAAGCTCATCAGTCCAACTTAAGTGAGGCGTAGAAGTTCTCTTTCCTGCTGGCATTAAAGGTATTATAGAAGAATAATCGCCACCATATTCTTTAGTACCGCTAATAAGGGCTTTATATACTTCAGCTGCAGCATCACATTGTCTAACGCCAACATCAACAGAGTCATAAGCTACCTGCATAGCTCTTTCAACAATTTTACCAGCACGCTTCATAAACTCTATTTCAGAGTCAGATTTTACAAGTTTTACCCAATTCACTAAATTGTTTCCATCCATAAAATTAGCATGAGGAAGTGAAGCTGTTAGCCTTTCTTGACACTTAGCTGTATAGTAGTAAGCGTCCATTTCTGTTGCTATATTTTTCTTATCTAAACCCTTTGATTTAAGAAGATCTGCTACATATTCCATAGGATGTTTAATCATAGAATGCACATAATCATCAGTATAGCTAAATATATTTTCATTATCTAACCAACTTGTAAGCCTAGCTGAATTAGAATCCTGTCCTCTACCAACCCACAAAGGTTGCTCTAAACTATCAACGACTATAACACATTGATGAACATAGAACGACCAACCGTCAAAACCAGTAACATAATTCATATTGGCAGGGTCTGTTATTATTAGAACCTCAATGCCTTTTCTTTGCATACTTTCTTTAACGTTTCTAAATCTTTCATGATACTCTTCAACGCTAAAGTTTAACCATTTTTCTTGATTTTCACTCATCGTTTCTTCTCCTTTTTTTCAAGATATTTTTAAAAACAATATTCTATATTATTAAACTTAACCGCAAACTTCTGAACTTCGATAGATACTTTTTCTAAGTCTTTTTTATCAATTATCACATCTTTAAAGAATTGGGCTATTTTTATCATATCTTCTTCTTTAGCACCTCTTCTTGTAATCTCTGGTGTGCCAACTCGTATCTGAACACTATCACCCGAGAAGTCATCAGAACATAATATAAAAGCCTTCTCTAGTAAAATTCCAGGAGCACCTTCTACATTATATTTACCTATGTCTACTAATAGTAGGTGAGTTTGAGTAAACCCTTTGTCTTTATCACCTATAACATCAAAACCTAAATTATTAAGCTCTTTAGCCAAAGCTTTAGAGTTCTTAACCACTTGAGTAGCATAGTCATTACCATACTTTTTAAGCTCTAAAATAGAAGCCGCAAGAGATGGAAGCCTATTTAAATGATGGCTTGTAATCAAAGAAGGAGACAAAGCATTACCGATTTTTTCGATATACTCTTCAACATTCGATACAATAAAACCACCTTGAGGGCCAGGAAATGATTTATGTGTGCTTCCAAACATTATATCAGCACCATTTTCTATAGGATTAGGCATAACTTTACCAGCAATAAGCCCTGTAACATGGGAAGCATCATAAACAACTATAATACCTAATTCTTCAGCTATAGCTCTGAACTCTTTTATAGGCTCAAAAAATATAGTTCCAGAACCACCGAATATAACCATTCTAGGTTTAACTTTTCTACACTGTGCGATTAATCCATCTAAATCAACTTCAGCATTTTTAAATGGCATATACTCAACATTTATAGTTTTTTCAAAATGATTAATAAGTCTCATAGGACCGACTAAACCATGTCCCCAATCAGATAAAGCCACCTCAATTACAGTGTCGCCAGGGTTCAATATTCCAAGCACAACACCCATACCAGCCATATGACCACTGATAGGTCGTAAATCAACATATTTTCCACCAAACATACTTAATACTAAATCATGAGTTTCTAATTCAAATTCATTTATATACTTGTTACCGCTATACTCTCTATCATCTGGATTTAAAGTAGCATAACAACCATACCTATTACTAAAGTCACCACTTAAGTATGACCTAACCTTGTCGCTTGCATAATTTTCTGAAGCTATTAAATTAAGGCAACTATTCCTATAATTTAAATGCTCACTCAATTTTTTGTCTATATCTTCTAAACTTTTAAACATTGTTCATCCTCCTGAAAGAATACTGTATATTGTATATTGTCGACCAAGACATTTTCTATATACTTTAGGATAGTTATTTTTTTCGAGATATCAAGAGCTTTTGTGACTTTTTTTTAATTTTTTTAAAAATATGAGAAATATATAAAACTTTTAAGAAAAGTATTGACTATCTAAAAATTATAGATATAATGTATATTGTCGACCAAAATATTTTTAAATGATATGTAGTTTGAGCATTGAGTAAAAAATTAGTTATACATATGGAGGAACAATGAATACAGAACAATATACAAAAATTAGTAAAGAATTAAAATTTCCTACTGGGGCATTTATAGGTGGTAAATTTGTAAATGCGATATCTGGTAAAACTGCTGCAACAACAAATCCTGCTACAGGCGAATTAATCGCTAACTATGCTTCTTGTGGAGTTGAGGATGTTGACAAAGCTGTAAAAATAGCTCGTGATCTTTTTGAAAAAGGAACATGGCGTACTATGCATCCTACTGAGCGTAAAAAAATTCTTCTTAAATTTGCAAAGCTAGTAGAAGAAAACACAGTAGAACTTGCTGTTTTAGAAAGTATCGATAGTGGAAAACCAATTTATGAATGCATGAATACCGACTTGCCTGAAACAGTTCATTGTATGGAATGGCATGCTGAATATGCTGATAAAAGATATGACGAAATGTCGCCTTCTGGTTTAGGTGCATTAGGACTTATTAATTATGAAGCAATAGGTGTTGTTGCTTGTGTTATGCCTTGGAACTTTCCATTAATGACTGCTGCTTGGAAAATAGCACCTGCTTTAGCCGAAGGAAATAGTGTAATAGTTAAGCCTGCTGGAATTACAACTCTTAGCATGCTAAAACTAGCTGAACTTGGTGCTTGTGCTGGACTTCCTGAAGGAGTATTGCAAGTTATCACAGGTTCTGGTAGTGTTGTTGGTAAGGCTTTAGGTATTCATAGTGATATCGATATAATAAGTTTTACAGGTTCTACCGATATTGGACGTGATTTTTTAAGATATTCGGCAGACAGCAACTTGAAAAAAATTGTTTTAGAACTGGGTGGAAAAAGTCCATTTGTTGTTCTTAATGATGTTGATGATTTATCTGACGCTGTTGAGAATGCAATGTCAGCATCTTTTTGGAATATGGGGCAAAATTGTACTGCTAACTCAAGAATAATTCTACCTAATAATCGTAAAGATGAATTTATTCAAATGATGGTTAAATCTTTAGATAATTGGAAAATAGGTAATCCATTAGATCCTCAATTTAAATTGGGTTCTATGGTATCTGAAGATCATTTTAACACTGTAATGAAATATATCGAACAAGGTAAAAAAGAAGCAAAACTAGTAACAGGTGGTGAGCCTCTAAAAGTTGGTAGCGGATTATTTATACCTCCTACAATATTTACAGATATGAAAAATGATGCGACAATTATTCGTGAAGAGATTTTCGGCCCTGTAACTGCAGTTATGGGTGTAGACTCAGATGAAGAAGCAATTGCAATTGCAAATGATACTCAATATGGTTTACATGCTTCTCTATTCACTAATGATTTAAACAAAGCTATTCACTATTCTCGTTTAATAAAAGCTGGAACTGTGGCTGTAAATGTATTTTGTGAAGGCGATATTACAACTCCATTTGGTGGTTATAAACTTTCTGGTTTCGGTGGACGTGATAATGCTAAGCATGCTCATGAACAATATACTGAAATTAAATCGACTTACATTAAGTTAAATATTTAAGAATTAATTTAGAGCCTTTGTAGATTTTAATAATTCGCAAAGGCTCAATTTTATAAAAATACTATAGAGTAGCTTCACTCAAATCTTTTTTATCGACAGCATAAAGACACATTAAAATATAAACAGCACTGCTTAATCTATTCAAAGCCAAGTCGAAACCTTTATTATTTTCTTCATAACCCAAAGTCTCAAGCATCGACATATAAACAAGTTCACATTCTCTAATTTGTGTACGAAGCTGGTTTAGAGTAAGTACAGTTATAGGCATGCTAGCATTAATACCAAATAAATGTTTTATGCCAAAATATTTTTGTGGATGATGCGACACTTCTCGAAGCTTATTTTCATCAAAACCAAAAAGATTTATAAGCTCAACTTTTTCACCCATAGCATCGGCATATATCATTTTTTGTATAAACTGATAAAATTCTTCCATATAGTTATAAAGTTTATTCTCACCCATCTCTGAAAATAATCTTTGAGCAATAATAAAACTCCCTAAAAGGCTATCTAGTTTGCCTCTGAAAGCTATACGCACATCACTTTTTTTCACTACGGTTTTAGAATCTAGACTAGTTTCTATCTCAAGTTTTTCTTTCATGTTATAAATTCCTTAAAACAAATAATATTACATTTTATAGAAGAATTAATTTATTTTCAATTAATTTATTTTTTAATTAATTATAAAAACTACTTATAGAAATAATGTACTCTTTATATCATATTATTTGACAATTTCACAATTTATATGTAGTATAGAAACCAATTTTATTAGGAGACTTTATTTATGAAACAAAAAGAAGACAGTAACAAATTTCTACAGACTATTGAAGTTGTAGGAAACAAATTACCTGATATAGCAATATTATTTCTATATGCAATATTTTTCGTATGGTTAGTAACTTTAGCATTATCCTTTATAACTTTTGACTACTTTAACCCAACAACTGGTGAACGTATAGAAATTATAAATATGCTAAAACCTAGCGAGTTAGTTAAGCTTTTAGGATCGATGGTTCGTAATTATGCATTGTTTCCACCACTTGGAATGACTTTAGTTGTTGCTTTAGGCGTTGGACTCGCTGAAGGTAGTGGGTTCTTAAAAACAGGATTAAAAAAAGCAATGTGTGTAACAACAGTAAGATTTCTTACTCCAACAGTAGCTATTGTTTCAGTTTTAAGTAATATTATATCTGACTCAGCATATATCATTCTTATGCCTTTAGCCTCTCTAATGTTTTACACAGCCAAGCGACATCCACTTGCGGGAATTGCTGCTAGCTTTGCAGGTTTGGCAGGTGGTTTTTCTGCTAGTTACACCCCCACTCCAATGGATCCTATCATTCAAGGTTTCACACAAAGTGCTGCTGCTTTACTAGACCCAAGCTATAATGTAAATGTTTTATGTAATTACTTTTTTAGTTTCTCATCAACTTTTGGAGTTATCGCAGTCATTTGGTTTATAACAGATAAAATTGTTGAACCTAGACTTATGAAAACAATGCCTGTCGATTTAAGTGATGATGCTAAAGCAGAATTAGAAATTGGTAGTAATATCACAGGCAATGAAAGTAAAGCTTTTAAATATGCCATGATAACACTTATTGGAATGCTAGTAATATTATTTGCATTATTAATACATGAAAAATCTATTTTTAGAGCACCCGATGGCAGTCTAACTTCTCGATATGCCCCAGTCATGCAAGGTATTGTGCCTATAATTTTTTTAATGCTTGCATTGCCAGGCTTGGTATTTGGTAAAATATCAGGGACATTTAAGAGCTCAAAAGATATTACAAAAGCAATGGGAACTTCTATAAAAATATTATCTGGATTTTTAGTTTTTTCATTTTTTTGTGCACAGTTTTTATATATATTTGGTAATTCTAATTTAGGAACATTAATAGCTGTCTCTGGTGCTGAATTCTTAAAGTCACTAAATACACCTCCACAATTAACTATTTTAGGAATAATACTTCTTACTTCTTCGTTAAATTTAATCATAACTTCAGCATCTTCAAAGTGGGCAATTTTAGCTCCCATATTTGTACCGATGTTAATGGGTGTAAATATTTCACCTGAACTAACACAAGCATCTTTTCGTTTGAGTGATGCATCAGTTAATGTTATGACACCGATGTTCGCATTCTATCCACTAATTATATCTTACTGTCAAAAATACTGTAAAAAAGCAGGTGTAGGAACTTTATGTTCAATGATGATACCTTATACAATAGGGCTTTTAATTGTACTAACATCAATGCTTTATCTTTTCTGGTTTCTAGGTTTCCCACTTGGACTAGACAGCAGTTATACATACCCAAAATTATAGGAGTTTTAATATGAAAGAAAAATACACACAATTACTTATCGATAACTTTTTTAGATATGTCGCTATTTCAAGCCAAAGTTTAGCATCTAATAAAGTTGTGCCTACAAGCGAAGGTCAAAGAGAATTAGCTAATCTACTTGCTAAAGAGCTTAAAGAACTAAAACTTGAAAATATAAAAGTTAGTGAGCAAGCTGTACTTACTGCTTATCTAGCTGGAAATAAAAAAGATGCACCTAAAATTGGTTACATCGCACATCTAGATACAGTTGATGTAAACTTATCAGCAAACATTAAGCCACAAATATTAAACTTTAAAGGTGAAGATTTAGTATTAAATGAAAAAGAAAATATCGTGTTTAAAGTTAGTGAGCATCCAGAAGTTGCTCCTTATATTAATGATGATATTATTTTTAGTGATGGAACTAGTGTTCTTGGTGCTGACAATAAATCGGCTATATCAATTATAATGACTGCTATAAAATATATAAAAGATAATAATATCAGCCATGGAGATATTTATGTTGCATTTGTCCCTGACGAAGAAATAGGTTTACGTGGTGCTAAAGCCATGGACTTAAAAGACTTTCCTGTCGACTTCGCTTATACAATCGATTGTTGTGGTATTGGTGAGGTTGTATACGAGACATTCAATGCAGCTCATGCAACTATAGACATCAAAGGTGTTACAGCACATCCTATGTCTGCTAAAAATGTATTGGTAAATCCTCTACTTATAGCAACCGATATTATTAATGAATTTGATAGAACTCAAACACCAGAATGTACAGAAGGCAAAGAAGGATATATTTGGAATACAGACCTTACAGCTAATGCTGCGACTGCTTTATTAAGTATGGCAATAAGAGATTTCGATAAAAAATCTTTTGAAGCTCGTAAAAATAAAATAATAGAAGTTGTCGAAAAAATTCAAGCTAAGCATCCTAAGTCAGAAATTAAAGTTGAAATAAATGATGTTTATATGAATATACTAGACAGCCTTACAGAAGATAAAAAGTCGATAGATGTAATATTTGAATGCATGAAAGAATTAAATATCGAACCTAAAAACTTCCCAATGCGTGGAGGCACTGATGGTTCTTATCTTTCTGCTAAAGGTATTTCTACACCAAATTATTTTACTGGAGCACATAACTTTCATTCGAATTTCGAGTTCTTACCTATAAAGTCATTTGAAAAATCATTTGAACTTACACTCGCTATAATTGATAAAATAGCTAATTTAAAGTAATAAATGAATATAAAGCCTCACTACATAAAGTAATGGGGCTTTTTTTTATAAAAATATATTTCAAAATAATTAATGTTATGCTAAAATATACTTTATAAAAAACTAATAAAAAAGACTTACATAATATGAAAATAGAAGACATTTTAATAAATAGACTCACTGCTTGTGATAGCTATAAACTATTTGATAAAAATAATACCAAAGAAATCACAGGGCTTAAAGGAGGAAGTGAAGCATTATTCTTTGCCACTCTTTTAAAAGAAAAAAATGAAACTATTTTTATAATAAAAGACACTGAAGATGAAGCAGAAAATCTAACGCATAATATACACTTATATACGAGTAATTGTTTTCATTTTCCAGATTATGACATAGTGCCATTTAGTGAAATATCACCGATATCTGATGTTTTGCATGAAAGAATCAACATTTTAAATAAAGCTATATTAAATGAAAAAATGATTATTGTTGCAAGTGTAAAATCAATTTTAAGGCTTTTACCTAGCATCGAATTATTTTCTGAAAATAGACTTAAATTAGAAATTGGAATGCAAATCGATTTAGACAATTTAAGATTATTTTTATCCGACTTGGGATATGTTGGAAGTGTTGAGGTGTTAGAAAAAGGAGTCGTCTCGGTTCGTGGATCAATTGTCGATATATTCTCACCAGTTTATGAACATCCAATGCGTATTGAATTTTTTGATGATGAAATAGAAAGTATACGATTTTTTAATATTGAAGACGGCAGGTCATTCGGTAGTGTGAACGAAGCTACAATTGTCCCAGTTCGTGAATGTATTTTTGAAGATGATGCCATCGAAGATATTATAAATAGCGCCGAAACAACAGACATAATAAAAGAAAAATTACAAAACAGTAAATATTTTGCAGGAAGTGAAAATCTACTAACTTTATTTGATAATAACCCCGTGAGTATTTTTAAATATTTAAGCAAGGCTATTATATTATTATCTGATAAAAATCAATTAAAAAACATCTTCAATGAATATATTCAAGCCATCGAGTTCTCATTCGACAACAAAGATAATATTTTTTCTTTTCTTAAAAACTATAACAGTGTTTATATCGAACAAAAAGAATTTGATGAAATAATAAATAATTCTATAAATATATGCCCATTCGAAACTTTTGATACTGATATTAATTTTGACTTTAAAGAAGGGCTATCTTTTAAATCAAAACTTGCCGAATTTTTAGAATACTTAAACAACAATATAGAAAATAATAAATTTATAGTTCTGACAACTAGTCATCAAGAACAAGCCGAACGTTTTTATAAATTAACTGAAGAGCTTAATCCTAAAATAATTAAAGATGACGAAGAAATTGATAGTGAAGAGAATTTCTTTATTACAGTGGCAAAATCAAGTTTAGGATTTATATCTGAAAACATGCAGACACTTTTTATTGCCGACCATGAAGTCTTTGGGCGCAAACGTAAAAAACATAAAAGAATTCCTAAATCAAATAAAAGTTTAATAGACACATTTATCGACTTGAATGTTGGCGACTATGCAGTTCATATCAATTATGGTATTGGACGTTATTTAGGGCTTACAAGAAAACAATCGAGTGGCAAAGAAAAAGACTATCTTACTTTAGAATATGCGAAGGGTGATAAATTATATATTCCTGTTGAGCAAATGAATTTTGTACAGAAATATATATCATCAGGTGCTGGCTCAAGTCCACAACTTACAAACCTAGGCGGAAAAGCTTGGGATAAAATTAAAAGCAAAGCCAAGGCAGATGCTGAAGCCACTGCAAGAGAAATTATCAAGCTCTATGCCATTCGTTCAAAACTACAAGGCACAGTTTATGCCCCTGATACACAATGGCAAGATGACTTTGAAGCGTCTTTTAGTTATGAAGAAACGCAAGATCAACTTAGGTCTATATCAGAAATAAAAGCAGATATGGAATCGACCAAAATGATGGACAGGCTTGTATGTGGTGATGTCGGGTTTGGAAAAACTGAAGTAGCATTTAGAGCAGTATTTAAAGCTGTAATGTCTGGTAAACAAGTGGCGATTTTATGCCCTACTACAATTTTATCACAACAACATTATGAAAATGCAAAATCACGCTTTCAAGACTTCCCTGTAAAAGTCGATTTAATGAACCGATTTAGAAGCTCTAAAGAAATAACAGGAGCAAAAGAAAAACTAAAAGAAGGTCGAACGGATGTCATTATTGGAACTCATAAACTTTTAGCTAAAGATATAAGTTTTAAGAATTTAGGACTTATTGTAATTGATGAAGAACAGAGATTTGGTGTTAAGCATAAAGATGCATTAAAATCATTAAGGCTTGAAACCGATGTGCTCACACTTTCAGCGACTCCAATTCCACGAACATTAAATATGGCGCTTTCTGGTATTAGAGATATAAGTATCATCGAAACACCGCCGTTAAATAGAATACCAATTAAAACTTTTGTAATGGAATTTAGCGAAGAGTCTGTAAAAAATGCGATTGAAAGAGAACTCGCAAGAAATGGACAAGTCTTCTATTTGTATAACCGAATCGACACAATTGATGTATTTTCTGTGATGGTCAAAGGATTATGTAAAAATGCTAGAATTGCTATTGCACATGGCAGACTTTCTGGTCATCAACTTGAACAAATAATGACCGACTTTATAAATCATAAATATGACATATTAATATCAACAACAATAATAGAAAGCGGAATTGATATACCAAATGCCAATACAATTTTAATTGATAGTGCACACAGGCTTGGTCTGTCTGAACTTTATCAGTTGAGAGGACGTGTTGGTCGAAGCGATAAAGAAGCTTATGCTTATATGTTTTATCCTTCCGAATTATCACTTAGTGAAATTGCATATAAAAGGCTTGAGGCAATTAGTGAGCATACCGATTTAGGCTCTGGATTCAAAATTGCTATGAAAGATTTAGAAATTAGAGGTGCTGGAAATGTTTTAGGTAAAGAACAATCGGGTACAATTTATCAAGTGGGATATGAACTCTACACTCAAATGCTTGAAGAGGCTGCTAATGAATATAAAGGTGAAATTAAAGAAACAACATTCGATACAATAGTTGATTTCAAACATAATTTATTCATACCTGATACTTATATTAATAGCCCAAAAGAAAAAATATCAGCATATAAAATAATAATGCGAGCACAAACTCAAGAAGATATCGACTCGAACAAAGAATATATTGCAGATAAATATGGAAAAATGCCTGAAGAACTTATCGATTTGTTCGAAGTGGCTTCATTAAAAACGGTATTAAAAAGAGTGAGAGTTTTATCTGTAATTGAAGGTAATTATAATATATACTTAAAACTCGATGAGTATTCAAATATCGATGCTCAAAAAGTTCTTAGTTTAATAAAGTCACCTCGTTCAGGTATTTATTTAGATAATAATAATTTTAATCAATTAATAGTTCCAGTTGTGGAAGATAATCTTAATTGGAAAATAAATAAAATAAGAGAGATTTTGTTACAAATAGAATCAGAACCTAAAGTGATTAAAAAAGAAATTGAACTTGAAGATAATATTGAAGTAGAAAACAAAGATAAAACAAGCAAGAAAACTAAAGAAGTTTCTATGCTAGATATTAATCTTAAACAGTTATCAAATAAGAAAACAGGTAAAAGAAGACCTGCTAAAACAATTATAAAAAAAAGGAATAATTTTTAATAATTAGGTTGAATAAAATCTTGAGGCGATTGAGGAATTTCAAGAGATTGTGGAGAAGTTCGCTTTTCATACTTTTCTAATAATCGAGCAGCCACTGCAGGATCAAGCAAACTAATCAAGAATGAAGTGATACTATTACCACCAGCCTGTGCCGCAATAGCATCCATTTCTAAAAGCACATCAATAACAAGCTCATCAGAACCACCCGCCGCAAGCTCATTAATTAAAGCAACAGAGTTTTGTGGGGGCATAGAGCCAAGTTTACCAGCCAAGTCGGCTAGTACAGCTTGATAATTCGAACGCTCATCAATTTTAGCCTGATAATTTGACCACGCCAACAAAAGATTGTCTTTATCTTGTTGTAAAGTCTCTTGTTCAGTATTTAATTCTACAGCTCTTGTGATAAGCATTTGTTCTTGTGAAGATATATCTTTTTCACGTAAAATAAATGACTCTCTCATCTTTTTCAAATCATCTTGAGTTAAAGCTGAAGCATCATTTATACGTGGCTTATTATATATTTTTGTAATAAAGCCCGGTAAGTTTGGCTCGATACGTGATCGCATTAAAGTGTAATAATCTACAACACCAAATACGTCAAACATATAAAGTAAGACGATAAAAATTACCAAGTTAAATAATGATAAAACAAATACTTGAAGTTTCATGTCGATAATTATAACAGATTATCATAATAATGCAATAAGTTGTCATAATTTTTTGCTATTTATAGTTGATTTTTTTAAATTTTATCATACTATAATATAGTCTTGAATGTTAAAGGAGATAATAGAAAATATATTTATGAATAAAGCAATTGACTCACAATCTATAATATACGTGGCAACGACATTGGTATGGCTGGCACTACTCGCATCTTCTATAATTGCACTTGCCGTTATAATTGATAGATTAATATATATGACAAAATCAGTAAAAAATGAAAAGTCTTCTTTAGATAAAGTTATGACTTTACTAAAAGAAGATGACAGAAAGTCAGCAATGGCAATATGTGATACTCAACATTTACCACTTTTAAATATAATATTATCAGGTCTTAAAGATATTGAAAATGCGAAAGATAAAATGATAAGTCAAGCTTCAAACGAAATAATAGAGCTTGAACGGTTTATATCATCACTTTCAACTGTCTCGACAATAGCCCCTCTTTTAGGTCTTTTAGGCACAATACTTGGAATGATAGAAGCGTTTGGTGTTCTAGCTACAGGTGCTAATGCCGACACTGAAGCACTAGCAAGGGGTATAGCAAATGCGTTGTTCACGACAGCAGCAGGGCTTGTAATAGCAATACCTAGCGTTGTGGCATACAATTACTTTGTTCAAAAAATAAATAAGAGAATAGCTTTTATGGAAACCACCTCTAATGAAGTAATTGATATTTTAAATAAAAAATAAATTACTACTCACTTTCAAAATATGCGAACATCGTTTGGCAATTTTCATTTAATCTGCAGTCAATACAGTATTTTCCACCTATTTTTTTCAAGTCGGTATATTCCAAAAATAGTCGCTCTATCACATGTTTATCCATATCTATATAATGTTTAATATGACTTACAAACTCTTTTAAATTTTTACAGGTAATGGGGACATGCAACTTAAATGAAAAACTATCTATTTTGATTATAATATTTTCGGTAGTATATATATAATCAATTTTGCTAAACTTCTTATTTACTAAAGTATTAAGCACATCTTTTAAAGCTAAATGGCAATGAATACTAGAAGGTTCTTTGTCTTTAATATCAAGTAAAAAAGATTTTTTCCAGTCTGTAATATTATAATATACTTTGTTAATCATATCTTACCTCCCTGTCGCTTTTCTAATTCGTTATAGTTAAATTATAAGATAAAAAGGCAGGAATTAAACAGTTCTTTTATAGTAAAAGACTCTAATTAGTAATATAAAAAAATACTTTTAGAAGAAAAACGGAACTTTAATTATGTAAACCTATTTTCTGGTTTTAAAGAACTTTATTATTTCATATATATAGTCGGAATCGGTGTTAAAAACAATATGATTAACTCCATATAGCTTTATAGATTTTAATTTTAAAGCTTTAAGTTCTTCTTGCTCTTTAGAAAATGATTTTACCGTTGACTTATCAGATAAATCTATAAAAACACTGTCAGAACTTTCAGAATCTTCAAATGATAAAAGAGCATTAATATTTGGTAAATTCGACTCGAGATTATCTTCGACAAAGCATAAAATTAAATCATGTTTCTTTTTAGCAATTTGAATTTCTTTTTTAGGTATATTCGAACAAAAATCGGTAAATAAAAATACCATGCTTTTAGACTTCATTACTTTATTCAAAAAATTAATTGAAGCCTTTATGTCAGTATTTTCGCTTTTTGGTTTATAATCGATGATTTCACTGATTATCTTAAAAATATGGCTTCTACCCTTTTTAGGTGCTACAAATTTCTCGACCTCATCGGTAAATATTATAAGCCCAACTTTATCATTATTATTTATAGCAGAAAATGCGAGCAATGCAGTAATTTCAATTATTAATCTTTTTTTACTTTTAGTCGTTCCAAAATTATTAGAAGAAGAATAGTCGAGTAAAAACATCACATTAAGTTCACGTTCTTCTTTAAATCTTTTTATATAAGGTGTGCCATAACGTGCAGAAACTTTCCAATCCATACTTCGAGGATCATCACCGACGACATAAGAACGCACTTCGTCGAACTCAACACCTTTTCCTCTAAACATGGATTGATAATCACCAGAAAAATAATTATTAACAAGTCGAGATGTTTTAATCTCTACTTTACGCATAATGCTTAAGATACTAGAATGAGTAAGACTAAAGTCATCATAAACTTCTGTCTTACTCACTTTTGTTTTTATATTTTTTTTCATTATCTAAAAATAATTTATTTTAAAATCAAAATATCCAATAATACTAAACAACATTGACACGTTCATCAGTAATAGCTTTAGTTGGACATTTAGTAAAACTTTCTTCAGTAATTGAATAATCGTCATAGTTTATAATTGCTAAATATTTATCAACATGCATGCCACCCTCTTTGGTGTTCTTCACGCAAATATTACAAGCAATACAAGCTTTGTCGCAAGCTTTTTTAGCGATAGCACCTTTGTCTAATGACTTACAATATACATGCACTTTTTGATTAACAGGGTGCATTTCTATAAGGTTCAAAGGACAAGCCTTCACACAAGCATTACAAGCAACACACTTGTCTTCTACAATGGCAGGCACACCATCTTCTGTCTCAATTATAGCATCGAATGCACATGAACGTAAACAGTCGAGATAGCCAACGCAACCATAAGAACAATCTTTATTACCACCAGCCATGGCAGCACCAACGCAACTCTGAGCCCCTACATAATCTTGCTTAGTCTTTGCAAAATCCTTGTGACCATGACAAAATATATAAGCACGAATTTTTTCAGCAGGCTCGACAACTTCTTTGCCTAAATACTTAGCAAGCTTTTCGGCTAAAGGAGCTCCACCAACAGGACAACCATTAATAGGTGCTTTGTCTGCAGCTAAAGCTTTACCAAATGGTGAACATCCAGGGAAGCCACAACCTCCGCAGTTGACACCAGGAAGCATACTTATTACAGTTTCAACTCTCTCGTCTATATCAACTCTAAATATTTTTGAAGCTAATATAAGTAAAGCTGCTAACGCAAGGGCAATTCCTGCAGATGATAATGATGCTATTAAAACACTAGACATAAACTTAAATCCTTAATTATAATCTAATTAAACCAGAAAAACCAAAGAAAATAAGAGAGAGTATACCAGCAGTAACTAAAGGCATAGCAGAGCCTTTGAAAGCATAAGGTATATCAGCGTTTTTAAGTTTTTCTCTAATTCCAGCCATGATAACAAGAGCTAGTGTAAAACCAACACCCGCACCAAGTCCGAAAACTATATTTTTTATAAATGAATATTCTCTAAGAACTCCAAATAATGCCAAACCCATAACACAGCAGTTTGTAGTAATTAAAGGAAGATATATACCTAGTGCGGAATATAAAGCCTCACTAGTTTTTTTGATAACCATTTCAACAAATTGAACTAAAGCAGCAATTACAATAATAAAAAGTACTGGCTGCAAATACTCAATTCCAAAAGGTGCTAATATTAAATTTTGAATAAACCATGTAACAGCAGCAGTAAGAACTAAAACGAAAGTAACAGCAGCACCCATGCTTAAAGCTGAGTCAATTTTATTTGAAACACCTAAAAATGGACATATTCCTAAAAATTTAGTAAGTACAAAATTTTCTGCCAGAACCGTCGCCACAAAAATAAGTATTAATTCAGTCATTATAATTACCTCACTTTAGAATCGATAGTACGTTTTATAGCTATAAGAACAGCAAGTCCAAAAAATGCACCCGGTGCTAAAATCATAACTACCCAAGGAGTGGTTACTTGATTATAAGCCGTAAGCATACTAGGCATAGAAGTTTCTACAAATCCTCGAACAGTTCCTACAATATCAAATCCAAGCCACATGCCAGTTCCTAATAATTCTCTAATTGAACCTAATGCTGTTAATGCTAATAAAAATCCAATGCTCATACCTAGAGCATCGAACAGACTTGATACAACACCATTTTTACTTGCGAATGCTTCAGCACGTCCTAAAATAATGCAGTTAACAACAATAAGCGGAATGAATGGGCCTAATGATTTTGACAACTCGAAAAATTTAGCTTTCATTATAATATCTGTAAGTGTTACAAAAGCGGCTACTATAACGATATAGCCCATAATTCTAACCTCTGTAGCAAATATTTTTTTAATGAGAGAAATAATAGTTGAAGAGCATATTAAAACAAATGCTGTCGCCGCAGACATACCCAAAGCATTGGCAACACTGTTTGTAACAGCTAAAGTTGGACACATTCCTAATAATTGAACCAAAACAGGATTATCTTTCCAGACACCCCTCATAAACACATCGTAGTTTTTCATAATTAAACACGCCTTAGTTTTTATATAAGTCAATATTATAATACAACATGATTTTTTTCAAGTTATAAAATATATATTTTAAAATCAAATACGGTAATACCTCTTTTATTAAAAATTATATATTTTAATTATCAGATTAGAAAATCAATAGCCAGCATCTTATAATAAAATACTGACTATTTTTTTCATAAACCCTTATCATACAATCACAATCATGTTACTATATTAATCAATAAAGTCAACTACATTTAAAATTAACTATTTCTAAAATACCAAAAAATTATGCCATAAAATTTTTGTCATTGCTTTTCGATTTTTTTGTAGCATCAACTTCGACATCTTTAAATTCAGTATCATTACACTCGCTGTCAAAAGAATCTTCAATGTCTTTTTTAGTTAATGTAAGTGTATTGCCTTTAATGCCGTCTAAATTAAATAAAATATTTACCATAGCCGTTTCAACTATGCTCTTTAATGCTCTGGCACCCATGTTCATCGCAGCTGCTTTGTCGACTATAAAGCTTAATGCCGAATCAGATACAACAAATTTTTTGCCCAAAGCTTTCAAAAACTCTTTATATTTAATTATTGGAGAATCTACTGAAGTAAGTAAAATCTCTTTTAATTCAGATTTTGTCAAATTTTCAAGTGTTACAATTATAGGAATTCGACCAATAAACTCTGGAATCATTCCATATTTTTCTATATCTTTAACATCAACTTGAGAAAGTATTTTATCTTTTTGAAGTTTACTAATAGGATTTTTAGCTCCAAAACCTAATCCACTATCACCTTTAAGACGCATTCTAATAATCTCATCAAGCCCAACGAAAGCACCACCAAATATAAATAAAATATTTTTGGTATTCATAGAAATGCCTTCACTTGAATGCATCATTCTTCTATCGCCGAACTCAGGAACTTTAACATCTTCACCATTCATAATAGAAAGCAAAGCCTCTTGAACCGCCTTGTCAGATGGGTTTCCAGTAGTCGATTGATGAGCATCAGCCTTAGCAATCTTATCAACCTCATCTAAAAATACAATTCCCTTTTGTGCTAAATCTAAATCACCTCTAGCATTTCTATACAAGTCATATAGAACTGCCTCAACATCATCCCCAACATATCCAGTTTCTGTAAGTGTCGTCACATCGGCACGAGCAAATGGAAAACCCAATATGTCGGCTAAAGTTCTAACCAAATAAGTTTTTCCTACACCAGTAGAACCTATCATCATAATATTCGATCTAAAAGGAACATTTAATGAACCATTAGATCTCAAACAATGCAGATAAGCATGAACCGATAATATTTTTTTAGCTCGATGTTGTCCAATAACAGACTTGTTAAGCTCTTTTACTATATCCTTAGGACTTATAACAAAATTAGTTCTATCTATTTTTTGAGCTTTAGTCGATGTCGCTTCAGTATCTTCTGTCGAACTACTACTAGCAATAACCGATTCAATAATATTATAATCTTCTTTTTCCAAAAATGCGAATAAGACTTTATTATTAATAAAACTTATAAGAGTATGAGATATGTCAAGTATTCCACCACTAGAATAAGGTTCACGAGCTAGCATGAAAAGACCTGAACTCATAAGTTTTGAGTCATCTTCAAAATAATAATGTTTATTAATATAAATATCATCATCCAAAGTTATAAGTTCTAAAAGTCGTCTTAACGGAATTGACGTCATTGAGTCGCCATAAATAGAATACATAACCAAGCAATAAAGTATATATCGCTCATCAGTATTAAGCTTCAGTAATTCAACGATTCGCTCTAAATTAAAATTAAATTTTGAATAACTTTTTATTTTTTCTAAGTCAGTATCAAGAGATGAAACAAGTATATCAAGCTCTTCACTATTTGAAAATTTATAAGGAGTTGATATAGAATCTTCATCATAACCAAGTGTTCTATCTATATTACTATTCAAACGGCGTGACATATCATTACGCTCAGATATCGAGTTTAATGTATACACAGTTTTTGTTATAACTGAAAAGTACTCTTTAAATGCCGTAGCTCTCTCATGCAATTTATTTTCTTTTTTCATAATTATTTCTCCACAATACCAAACAAGTCATACTCATTATTATGAGTAATTTTCACACTAACTATATCGCCCATCTTAATAGTTGTATCTGAATTATTTTCAATATAAACAAGTCCATCAACATCTGGCGCATCATATTTACTTCGTCCATACAAATCATTATTATCATCATTACCATAAACCAAAACATCTATAATTTTACCAACAAATCGTTCCAAACGTTTTTGAGAAACTTCAATAGCAACTCTCATCAGCTTTTCACGTCTTATAAATTTTTTCTCGTTATTAACTTTTTCTTTATCTAAAAGTAAAGCCGTAGTGTTTTCCTCTTCCGAGTATGTAAAAACACCAACTCTATCAATTTCACATTCACGAACAAATCTTAAAATCTCTTTAAATTCTTCTTTTGTCTCGCCGGGAAACCCAACTATAAAAGAAGTTCGAATTGCTATATTTTCGTCATAATTTCTAATCTTATTAATCAAAGTTTTATAGCTATCATAATCCCCTTTTCTATTCATATCTTGAAGAATTACTTTATTAACATGTTGAAGAGGAATATCAAAATAAGGGACAACTTTTTTAGTGTCAAAAAACGCTTGCAATATATCATCAGTAAGCACAACTGGGTTATGATACAAAACCCTTATCCATTCAATACCTTCAATTTTATCAAGTTCCTTAAGAAGCTCACCAAGCATAAATTTTTTATATAAATCATAGCCATAATATGTTGTCTCTTGGGCAATTAAATTTATTTCTTTCACCCCATTTTTTGCATGAAAATTAGCTTCTTCTAAAATATTTTCCATAGTTCTACTTCTATACTCGCCACGAATAAGAGGAATAGCACAAAAACTACACTTGGCATGACATCCATCACTAATTCGTATATAAGCAGAAAAGCTAAAACCTGTATTTTCTCTAAAGCCATATTCTTGATATTCTTTAGTCTTTGGAGAAGAATGATAGCCATCTTCTTTTATCGCTTTCAGAATATCTCTTAAATTATTTATACCTATGGCAGAGTCAACCTCATCAAACATTTTAAGAAATTCTTCTTTATAACGTTCACTCATGCAACCAGAAACTATAAGTTTTTTACACTTACCATATTTTTTATATAAAGTATGGTCGAAAATAGTATCAATCGACTCTTTTTTAGCATCTTCGATAAAGCTGCAAGTATTAACTACTATGACATCAGCATCTTTAGGATCATCAACGACAGTAAATCCATCTTCTTTAACTATAGATAAAATATGTTCAGCATCTACAGTATTTTTTTCGCAACCTAAAGTAATTAAATAAATAGTCTGATTCAATTCATATCCTTAAAATTAATATTATTTAGTATCTGATATAACAAGGCTAAATCGTGTCGAGTCATTTAAGTCTCTAACCCATTTTATAGTTTTATTTATAGTTTCACCAGGTTTACCCAGAGTAACCAATTTACCATTAACCCAAACAGCAACCTCACTCGCATCCCCAATAGTGAGCATCATAACATCATTAGCCGATAACGATAATGATTTGCCACTTAAAAGATTCGTTGTCGCAGGTCGTTCAGAATCGATAAAGTATCGAACATAAACAAAACCTTTAGCTGTTATCTCTACGGCAATAGAAGTTTTTTCTGTATTTCTTAATAAATACATATCTCCATCAAGCATTAGAACAGAAGCATCATCCAAAGTATTGGTAATATTATTAGCTATGGCAAGATCAGAATCATTCAAGTTATTATTTGTTGTAATTTCTTGAAGCTTCTCTATTTGCACAGTGGCTAAATCTTCATATATTTCAATTAAAGATATTTTAAAGTCATTGATTCCATTTCCATTTAAGTCAGCCATAATTGGGCTACTTTTAGAAAAAGACATCTCATCGCCATTAACATCAACCTTGACAATATTGCCAATATTTATAAATGTTATAGTCGCAGATATACCCAAAGGCTTGAAATATACAATATCGCCTGACTTCACATTTTGCTTAGCCATAGTGTCTACAATATTTCTTCTCACACTAGTATCAAAATCACTCGACTCTTCACCATCGGCACTTCCAATCGAAGGCAATTCTATATTTAATTTATCTCTATTCAAATAGACAACAAGTCCAGAAACTAAAAATATAAAAAGTAATACTAAAAGAATACGAGGCAATGTTATTATCGATCTTGACAATCTAAGTTTTGGCAAGTCTTGTCTTGACATAATTAATAAAGCCTGTTCAGCCGAATAAAGTGTGTCATTAGTATGAGACTTTCTAGTTTCTTTTATAGCTTTTTTATCTTCTTCTTCAGAGTACTCTCTCTCAACTTTTACAGCATCCAACATATTGAAAGATTTTTTTTTCGACTCAAATCTTTCTGCTAGATCAATATTCTCATCTAGAAGTGCATCTTCTTTATCTAGATTATCAGTATCCTCTAATAATTCATCTTCAGAAATTGGCTCGATAACAGCCTTTTCTTTTTTACTTCTTTCTTTAACTTTTATAGGCTTCAATTGATTTCTTAATAAATTTTCAACTGGTGTATAAAGATTTCCAGATTTTTGAAGAGAATAAAGTTCCAACATATCAGCAGAATTAAGACCAATTTTATCGCTGATATTTTTTAGAAAACCCTTAACATAAATTTCAGCAGGAAGTTCGTCAAAGTTTTCTTCTTCTAAAGCCGTAATATACCTAGAAACAATTCTAGTTGTAGCTTCCAAGTCTTGAACGGAAAGACCCTTCTTTTCACGAGCATTCTTAAGTATGTTTCCAATTGTTTCCATATAAAATAATCATTCCTTTTTATCTAGGCACTAAGTCATTTTTTAAAACTTGAACACTCTGAGGTGGAGTAAACTCAAATGCTTCATCAGCATAAACATCATAATAGTTCACATTACTAAACACATATTCTACGGGGATTTTTGTAGTAGATATACCCAGTATACGTATAATCATACCCGTTTCATCTATCCATAAATGAATTTTAGTAAAACCCGTTTTGTTAACACTAGGCTGTTTAGGCGTAAGCAACATATGATAGGCTCGTCTTTTATCGCCACTCACATATTCGGCTTTATAGCCTTCTATATTAATATCATTTTCATTAAAAGAATTTATAGGTCGTAACTCTCTATCTTTATAAAAATCAAAATTATACTGACTTATAAGTCGGTTCACCCCTTGCTTTGTATATAAAGCGACCGCATCATCATTTAATATTTTTTGCTCACTAACTGTTCGTATATCTGGCAAATAAATCCATAAAGTTTCACCATTAGAAACTATCAAATGAGACTCAGAACGTCCATTATACTCCAGTCTAAATTTATCGGGTGTTTTATAAATAATTCGCCCATTATAAATTTTACCGCCATTACGCTCAGTAAAATTAGCAGTAAAACCCCTCATCGACTGAAAACGTTTAACCATTAAACTAGCAATACTTTCTGGTGTTCGTATAGACTGTGATTGAACAAGCAAGCTAGAACATATTAGTATAAAAAACGAGAAATATCTTAACATTTTTTTTAGAAACCACGCATAATTTTATTTTAGTATATAACTTTATTATAACAATATCGTAAAATACATAGACTCACTTTATACTAGAACTAAAAAAAGTCAATGATGTAAAATATTATAATTAATTATTTGTAGTGCTAAAAATAGTCATATTACTCTCATAATCTTCAATCGCCAAATATGACTCAGTATAATTAAGATTCTCATAAGAAAAGAAATTTGTGCCTAGTAAAAATAAAACGGTTGATAAAGCGTCAGCATCGGTTGGATTGCTCGACACAATTGTTGATGATATTGCATTTTTCGAAGGATAACCAGTTACACCATCTATTATATGGTGATATCTTTTTCCATCTTCCATAAAAAATCGCTCATAATCGCCACTTGTAACAATGGAAGCATTTGTAGTTTTTAATATCGATAAATAATCGCTATCAGATTCACTACGAGGAAAACGTATAGCGACAACCCAAGGTTTGCCTTTTGAGTTTAAACCATATGCATAAGTATCGCCACCGAAATCTATCAAAAAATCTTTAATACCATTGCTATGAAAAATATCCACGAGCCTAGACAAAATATAACCCTTGCCATAAGAACCTAAATCGAATGCAATAGGTTTTTTAAGATTTAGATATTTAGTTCCATTATTGTTAGTAGAAATAGATGCGTTGATACTGCCAGAATAATTATCTAAAACATTTTTTATTTCTATACTACTAGGAACTTTTTGATCATTAGTAAAGCCAAAACCCCAAAGTTCTATTAATCTTCTTATTCCAATATCAAAAACATAATCGCTATCTTTAGCATAAGCAAAACCTATATTAAGCAAGTACGCAAGTTCATCACTTATTGCTATATTAGTTTGTCCAATCATGCTGTTAGAATTTACAAACGATATCTCGCTTTTTTCATTATAAGGATTAATAATTAAATCAATTCTATCAATTTGATTCGTCATATCAATTATGGTTTTTGAGAAATTTTTAGAAGTCGTATTTGCTATTATATTCAATATTGTAGAACTAGAATTTATTGTTATAGTTTGATATTTACTTTTATTTATTTGGTAAAAGCTAAAAATAATAACGATTGAAGAAACAAGTAAAAAAACAATAACAATTAATTTATTTCTCATAAAAAATATACTCTTAAATTTAAAACTATTTGAAAGAAAAATAACTTAAATATTCAATATTACCTTTCGATCCTTTTATTGGCGAAACAGTTCGATGTTCTTCTTTAAACCCACAAGAACACACACGCTCAACTGCTCTGTTCACTATGCTCTCACGCAATTTATCATCTCTAATAATTCCACCCTTGCCGACTTCATTTCGTTCAGCCTCAAATTGCGGTTTAATAAGACTAATCCAAAACTTAACATCAAAAAGTTCCTGTTTTATTATAGGTGCTATTTTTGATATCGATATAAAAGAAACATCACTTACAATTATCTGAGGCAATTCCTCAAACATTGAGCGAGTTATATTTTTAGCATTAAATCCTTCAATAGATACGACATTTTCATTTTTTCTAAGTTTATAAACAAGCTGATTATGCCCAACATCTATAGAATAAACTTTTCTTGCACCATTTTGCAAAAGGCAGTCAGTGAAGCCTCCAGTCGAAGCACCAATATCTAAACAAATTAAATCTGTTACATCGATATTGAATTCGCTTAAAGCTCCCTCAAGTTTATAGCCTGCCCTAGATACAAATTTCTGTAAAATCAATATCTCAATTTTATCATTATCTTTTACATTATGCGCTTTCAACCTAGTCGTTACACCGTTAACCATAACTGCACCCGCTAGGATAATATTTTGCGCTTTACTTCGGCTATCAGTTAAAGAATTTTTATGTAAATATTCATCTAAACGCATCAAATATAATTAAAATAAACTTTTCAAAAGATAAAACATAGATTTAAAGCTATCATCATTAACAGTCGCTAAATTCACTATAGTTCCAAATTGAGTCGCACTTACAATCTTATAAACAACTGTTACATCTTTTATATCTTCAATTTCTGAATTTAAATTCGCATAAAGAGAAACAATATTTTTACTAATCAAATTAATTTTTTTAGTATCTGTAAGAGCAGGCTTTTTTAAGTTTATAATATAATTCAAAGCCTCATAACTTGCGATATACATAGTTTTCTCTTGTACAATAGCGAAAAGCTCGCCATCATTTAATGAATATACAGGAATATTATTTATTTTCAACTCTTCATCTTCAGTTATTTCTAAAATTTCTAAAATACTTATAATATCTTTTTTATTATTTATACCAATAGAAGCAGCATAAATATATGGGTCAACCGCATCTTCTGACATATTATTCCAAACAGAAAAAACTAAATCACCAGAGATATTTTTTTCTAAAATTTCTAAAACATCCTTTTGACCAGAAGTAAAAATAGAACTGTTTAACTCTTCTAAAGTTTGGGTATCTTTCAATTTACTATATAAGATAGTGTGTAAAACCTTTGGGTCAAACGATAATGACATAAAACCTAGAACGTCATTAGGTATAAATGAATAAATATCTTTTCTAATAGGTTTATAAAGCTTTGATACATCGGTAGAAATGTTTGGCATAAAAACATTGACTGCAAGTTCAACATCAGCCTTCTTGAAATTAATCTCAAATGTTAGAGTAGACTCTTTATACTCGAGATATTCATTTTCAAGCAAGTCTGAACCAATCATATTTTCTGATATTAAACTTATTAAGCTCATATTAGATGTTTCAGGATCATTATCTATCCAAAAAGAAATATCTGATTTATTTTTTTCTAATCCAACAAAAACTTCATTTTCTAGTTTAGCCTCTTTTGAAAAAATACTCTCAGCTGTCGCATACATAGTATCACTGCGTCCATTAAGATTAGCTATAATTGCGAAAGTTTCATTATTCCAAGCAAAAAATGCATCACCATCCAAATCCAAATAATTAAACTTGCCGTCATCTGCAGTTTCTATTGAAGTCTCTTCTTCTCTTGCTATTTTTAAGACAAGAAAATTTAAGTCTATTATATCTCCAACTTCAAGCAAAGCTACAACATCATAATTATTAAAAGCAATAACTCTCATATATTTATCAAAATTAAAAATAGTCGCAGCATCATTAACTATAGCTTTAGCTAGAAAGTCATTATCCATATTGTCAGAAAAATTTTTAGATAATTCATCTAAAAATAATTCGTTAAGGAATTCTTGAACACTGATATCTGTTTTACTAGTCATCTTTCCTAGATTCGCCGAAAAAACAAGCTTACTGTCGGAAGGAATATAATCACCAACAACAGCATAACTTTTGCATATTAATACTGTAAACAAAAAACATATACTAATAATTTTTTTCATAAATAACCCCTAGTAAAATAAAATCATTCACACAAATTACATACTATATAATTTAAATTGTCAATATTTATTTTATAGCATTTCACCTATTTAAGTTGACAATAATAACCCCATTTGTTATAATTACTTAATATGAGAAAAGATATTATAATTATAGGTGCTGGCGAAGCTGGCTTAATGCTTGCAAGTGAGATAAAACTAAATGACCATTCTAAAAAGTATAATGTACTAGGTTTTATAGATGACAATACTAAAATAGATAAAGTTTTAGATTATGCTGTGCTTGGTAATATTAATAATATATTAAATATTGTTAATCAGTATAAAAAAGAAAACATCAATATTAGCGAGTTTATAATAGCTATTCCTTCGGCTGATCAAAAAACACTACTTAAAATATTAAATATTATAGCACAAACAGATATTAAATATAAAATAGTTCCAGGGTTTTTTGAAATTATACAAGGTAGCTTTTCACTAAAAGATATCAGAGATACTCAAGCCTCTGATTTGCTTGGACGTGAAGAAGTTGGCTTTGATGAAGATATATTAAAAGATTTTTACAAAAACAAAACCATACTTGTTACAGGTGGTGCAGGATCAATTGGAAGTGAAATTGTAAAACAAATAATTACGCTACCAATTAAAAAAGTTATAGCATTAGACTATAATGAGAACTCACTTCATGCACTTATTTTAGCAATAAAAAGTGAAAATGCTATAAATCAAAATAAATTTGACTTTTTAGTTGCAAACATTTTAGACATCACCAAAATAGATAAATTCTTGCAATCAGAAAAAATAGATATAATTTTCCATGCAGCAGCTCATAAACATCTACCTCTAATGGAGAAATATCCTGAAGAAGCTATAAAAAATAATATATTAGCTACAAATAATCTTTCGAAACTTGCCATAAAAAATAATATTAAAAACTTTGTATTTATATCAACCGATAAAGCTGTTCGTCCAACATCGCTAATGGGTGCTAGTAAAAGAGTATGCGAGAGAATTATTCACTCATACTCAAAAGAAAACCATAATACAAATTTTAAAATAACAAGATTTGGAAATGTGTTAGGCAGTAATGGAAGTGTCATACCTATTTTTGAAAAACAAATTAGAAATGGCGAAGCTATAACTATTACTCATCCTGAAATGGTTCGTTTTTTTATGTCTATAAGAGAAGCCGCAAGGTTGGTTATCAAAGCGTCAACTTTAGATAATGCATTAATATTTACACTCGACATGGGTAAGCAAATAAAAATAATCGACTTAGCCAGAAATATTTTAAGGCTTCATGGGCTTACAGAAAAAGATATACCAATAGTTTTTACAGGCATACGTGAAGGCGAAAAATTATATGAAGAAATTTTAATGGATAATGAAAACTTAATACCTTCACCATATACAAAACTTTTTACAGCTGAAGATAAAACAAATCATTTAAAAGAAAATGAAAGAAAAACAATGATTGAAGAGTTTGAAATTGCGTCAACAGAATATAGTAAAGAAGAAATTAAAGTATTAATAAAAAAGTACATTAAAGAGTATATTATTAAAAACTAAAATTTTGCAATTATTTTAATATAGATTATAATAATCTTAAGAAATTAAAAAAATATATATAGATATTAAAATGCATTGGAGACAATATTATGAATAAAGCTTATATAAAAGCCTTGGCAAATTATATCCCTGAAAAAATGATGACGAATGAAGATTTTGCAGCAACATTAGAAACATCGAATGAATGGATTCTAACAAGAACTGGAATTGAACAAAGACATATTGCAGCAGAAGATGAAACCACATTAGATATGGGTATGAAAGTGCTTGAAAACTTAAAAAAACAAGGCATCAATTTAGATGATGTCGATGGAATTATAGTACCTACGACGACAAAAGATTACCCAACCCCTTCAACATCAGCACTTATACAAAATGCTTTAGGACTAAAAAACTGCTTTTCATTAGACCTATCAGCGGCTTGTTCTGGTTATGTATATTCAATAAACACGGCAACTGCTTTAATTGAAAGTGGAGTATGTACAAATGTTTTGGTTATAGCAATAGAAAAAATTACTAAAGATGTAAACTGGAATGACCGCTCAACCGCTATTTTATTTGGAGATGCGGCAACCGTTGCATTGCTTTCTAAAAGTAATGATGATAGTGGCGTTATTGCTATGGATATGCAAAGCCGTGCCAGTGATATTTTAATTGTACCTTCTAGTGGAACTGCAATTCCTATATCAGTACAAAATATAGAAGATGGAAAGCATTTTATACATATGGAAGGTTCTGAAACATTTAAGATTGCCGTTACTGAATTTTGTAATAGCATAGAAAAAACATTAAAAGAAGCTAATATGAGCATGGATGATATAAGTTGTTTTATTCCTCACCAAGCAAATATTAGAATAATTCAATATGTGGCTAAAAAGACTGGCTTTCCTTATGATAAAATTGAAATTATACTAAATAAATATGGCAACACTTCATCAGCAAGCATAGGTCTAGCACTGACTGAAGCATATCATTCTGGAAAAATTAAAAAGGGTGATAATATTTTATTTACAGCATTTGGAGCAGGGCTTACTTGGGGATCAACTTTAATTCGATGGTAGTCATAATTTAACAAATAAAAAAAGAGAGCCTTTCTATTTTAATAGATTAGCTCTCTTTTTATTTATGTAATAGTTATTTATTTAATATAAACTCTATGAACACGCTCGGATATACCAGTAATTATTTCATGAGGAATGGTGTTAAGCTCTTTTGCCAAAGCTTGAGCACTCAAAACTTCATCATTTCCAAAAATTAAGACTTCATCTTCAAGATTAATATCATCATTACCAATATCTATTATGGTGCTATCCATGCATATTCGACCAACAATAGGATAATATTTATCTTTAATTTTAAACTTTCCCTTATTAGAAAAGGCTCGAGGAAGCCCATCCGAATAACCCACAGGAACAACAGCAATTCTAGTGTCTTTGCTCGCTGTATGAGTCATACTATATGAAACGCTTTCACCTTTCTTAATCGCCTTAATTACAAGCACTTTACTTTTAAAACTCATAACGGGTTCAAGTGAAGGATTTTCGAAATCATCAGGAGTGTATCCATAAGCAGCAAGACCAAAACGAACAGTATTAAAATAAGCCTCTGGTAAAAATAGAGTCGCTGCAGAATTAGCAGCTTGAATATCTTTTATATTAATATTATTAGACTTTAATGAATCAATAGCACAATTAAATAATCTAATTTGATTTTTAGTAAACTCTATATCCGCTTTCTCACAACCATCAGAAGCAGCAAAATGAGTAGTAATACCATGAAGCGACAAGCAATCATGTGATAAAATCTCTTTTGCAAAATCTAAAACTTCTTCAGGACGAACTCCCATTCGTGAAAGCCCAGTGTCTACTTTAATATACACATCCATTTTTTTATTCATTCTCTTACAATAATTCTGATAATATGACAATGCCAAATTATTAGTAACAATAGGGGTAAGATTATAATAGCAAACAAGTTCACTTTCTGATATAGAATGTTGGAATAAAACTAAGATAGGTGCTGTAATACCATTCTCTCTTAAAGTTACCCCCTCATTAACAGTAGCGACACCCAAAGCATCAACACCTGCATTTAGCCCAGTAAAAGAAATAGGGACAATTCCATGCCCATAAGCATTAGCCTTAACAACTAAAACCGTTCGAACCGCTTTAGCTATATTTTTTATCTTTTTGATATTATTTTCAAATACCGTCAAATTAATTTCTGCTATAGTAGTTTGTAATGACATAGAATTATCTCCATTTATTTTTTTAAACTATAATTTATATTAAAGTTGTAGGGTCAACATACTCAGAACCAAAAGCTTCAGCCACAGCTTTAAATGTAATCTTACCATTGTAAGTATTTAAACCTGTTAGAAGTGTTCTGTTTTCTTTACATCCAGCCTCAACACCTTTATCAGCCAATAATACACCATAAGGAGTTGTTGCATTAGTTAGTGCTAATGTCGAAGTACGAGAAACCGCACCAGGCATATTAGCAACACAATAATGAACTACATTATCGATAATAAAAATAGGATCATCATGAGTAGTCGCTTTAGAAGTTTCAAAACAACCACCTTGGTCTATAGCAACATCGACAATAACAGAACCATTTTTCATGTTTGGTAAATCTGCTTTTGTTAATAATTTAGGGGCTTTAGCACCAGGTATTAAAACTCCACCGATAACAACATCAGCAGTTGCATATAAACTTTCTAAAGTAGCACGTGAGCTAACATAAGTTTTTATACGCATAGCAAACATTTGATCAATTTGAGATAAAGCATTAAGATTAACATCAACAATGCTAACATCAGCACCCATACCCATAGCAATTTGAGCTGCATTAATACCAACAACACCAGCACCAAGAATTACTACATTAGCTTTAGGAACTCCTGGAACACCACCTAAAAGTATACCAGCACCACCATAAGCTTTTTCTAAATACTTAGCAGCTTCTTGAACTGAAAGTCTTCCAGCAATAGCACTCATTGGTGTTAAACATGGAAGTTTATTTTGTGCATCAAGCATTGTTTCATAAGCAATTGATTTAATCTTTTTTGCTAAAAGCATTTTTGTAAGCTTTTCATCAGCAGCAAGATGTAAATATGTATAAAGAATTTGACCTTCTCTATAATACTCATATTCTGACTCCACAGGCTCTTTTACTTTTATAATCATATCAGCTTCAAAAACTTTCTTTTTGTCAGCGATAACTGCACCTGCTTGTTTGTATTCTTCATCAGAAAAACCAGAACCGTCTCCGGCTGTAGCTTCTATGAAAACTTTGTGTCCATGATTTACATATTCTTTTACATTAGAAGGTGTAAGTCCAACACGGTATTCTCTTGTCTTAATTTCTTTTGGACATCCTATAGTCATGCATTCTCCTTTAGAATCATAAAAAATTTATTTAAAACTAAAAAGCTACGATAGCAATTAATACCATCGTAACTTTAAAATTAAAATCAATACTAAGACACATAACCACCTTTTTTTAGTATATCATACGCTTTTTGTTTTTTTGTATCATTTACTAAAATTATTGGTCCTGTGCAACCCATGCCAGCTTCTGCATAAATACCATTATTCATCAAAAGACTAGCAGCATCATCTAAATCCATAACTTCAATACCTGAAATCTCAGCTGTTACAACTTCTTTATCAGGCATTTTTTCAGCCTTCACAGATGTATCTTGAGTTTTAGGCTTTAGTGAAGCTAAAATTTTATCGAAACCACACTTCTTAACTGCATCTGCTTCTTTATCCAATATATCATGAAAACCACCACTGATACTTTCATAAGCATATTGAATAGCATTAGCAATAACAGCCGAACCTGATGCTCTTGAAATAATGAATACTGGAGTGTGATAACCAAATCCTATTCCAGGTCCATAAGCAGCACCCAAAGCCTCATAAGAACCACCACTTGTAAATGAAGAGAATAGTTTTATAAGAACATTACCAGTTAGTGAGTCACAAACAACAACATCAACAGCACCTGTGATAAGATCATTTCCTCTTAATACACAGCCTCCATCAGCTCTTTGTGATTCTCCAAATTTAATTGCATAGCCAGAATTTTTAAGTTCTTTAAGCCCTCTCTCAACAGCACGAGCCGAATCAAGATTTAATATACCAACAGTAGGCTCTTCAACTCCACAAGACTTAGCAGCAATAATACCAGAAATAGCATTCTTAAACATAGCAGAAGTTCTATCAGTATCCGAAGTACCAGTAGTAGTCGCTATATAAATTTGTCTACCATTTGCAGGCGAGATAACTCTACCAACAGTTGATACACCAATTGGGAAATTATAATGCATAGTTACACAAGCATCAAGCTCCCCTTTTTTAAGCATATCTTCCATAATTTTATGAGCTTTTTCATCAGAATCAGCTTCGATAGTTTCAAGTTTAGTGTTAGTTTTTTCACCTATAACAACAACTTCTATATTGGGGTTTTTAGAAGCCATTTCTGCACCAATGACAGAATTCATAGGACCATGTTCAGACCCTCTATTTGTTACGCCAACTCTAACACGTTTACCAAATTTACCAGTCTCTAAGGCATTAGCTAATTCTGCAAAAGTATTTCCTACAATTTGTTTAATAGAAGTATTATCCATAATAATACCCCTACTCGCTCAATATTTTCTGAGAAAAATCTCTCATAGCAATAGCTATAAGTTTGTTAATCTCTTCTTTTGAAGCGCCACTTGCACCCGAAGAAATTTCACCAGAGTTTTTCTCTAAAACAATAGAAATACCATCAAATAGATTAGTCATTCGGCCTAAGAATAATGAACCCTTACCTACAACCATCGCACGATTAATTTTTCCACTTTTGAAATCTTCAATAGCGAATCCAAAATATGGAGCACCAGAAGGAATATGACCTTGAGTAGGTGCCCAACCGACCATACCATGCTCTTCAACAAATTTCATTAAATCAGCACGTTCGATATGACCTTCTTTAACACCAATAGCCGCAATCATTTTATAATTAGCTTCAGGAACATCACCAGCCCCAGCAGGTTTAGTTACATCAGGGTTTTGCATTTCTACAGAATATCTATCAACATCAGTAACTTTCAAAGAAGCCTTATTCAACGGCTCGACAATTAATGCATTCATAACAGCTTGAGGAGCACTTCCTGCAGATACTGTATGTCGACCAACTAAATCGGTTCTTAGAATAGGACTTACCCCGTCATTTTCACTTATTAAAGCAGCGAATGCACCCAAA
Source organism: uncultured Spirochaetia bacterium (assembly GCA_947038115.1). Lineage (GTDB taxonomy): Bacteria > Spirochaetota > Brachyspiria > Brachyspirales > Brachyspiraceae > CAMQVF01. The sequence goes on along the minus strand of CAMQVF010000001.1, from coordinate 70,291 downwards.
ACATCTTCTAAAATTGGAAGATTTTTAGTTACATGGCTTTTACCATTCATACCTAGTTTAGCACTAGCACCACCAGCAACCATTACAACATTTTTATAAGTTCCTGCTTTAACCAAAGAAGCAGCAGTAACTAATGTATGAGCAGGAGCGGCACAAAAACCACGAATATCGAAACCAGTAGCATTAATAGCACCAGCCATTTCTGCTATAGATTTAGCAAAGTTACCACCACCTCTCTGGTTCATATCACCACAAGCCTCTTCAGAACACTCGATAACTAAATCGATTGAAGCAGCATCAATATTATTTTTACGAATAAGTTCTTTAAATGCTACAACACCTGAAGCTTTAGCAACAAGATTTTCAAACATAACATGAGAATTCAAGTTAACATCAATATCATGTGCACGTTTAACACAACCTACAAGTTTTTCATTAAAGTATAAACCCTCGGCATGCTCTTCGTTTACAAACTTTTGAATATCAGCAAGCAAACCACCGTCTTTTACTCTTGATACTTCTTTTTGAACATCTTCATCGCTTTTATATTTCAATTCTCTTTTAACATAAACTTCTTTAGCTGACTTAGAAAAGCCATCTTCAAGAATAACCAAGTCGAAAGCATCACATATCTTCATCATGAAAATAAACTCATCTTCAGGCATAATATCGCCAAGTCTACCATCACGAACACCTTTCACGTCAACACCAAGAAAGCTACCATCTTTAGCAAGCTTTTTAAGCTCTGCTGGATGAATATTACCAATATAAGTTTGATTAGGAGCATAATTCACAGCATCTTGATAGCTACGTAAATGCCCTTTAATTTTTTTCAAATACTCCGAGTCAGGATTAACCTGTCTTTCTACAGTTTGAGTTGCACCATTATGTATAACCATATCAGGAGCATGTATTAGTGCATAAGCAGCACCCTTTAACACAGCATAATTCATATTAATTTATCTCCTACAAAAACATTAAATAATTCAAACAAATAAAAAAACACAGAGCATAAAAATATATACCCTGTGTTTGTTTCTATATTACTTTTCGAAAACAGTCTGTGTGTCAACTTCTACTGTTAGAGCATGTAATGCTTTTTCAACAATAGAGCGACGTAGAATCTTTTCTTCTGCTTTATCCAAGTTAGGGTTTCCAAGAGGATAAGGAATAGCAAAAGCAGGAACTATTCTATTAGCACCTACAGTTAGAGAAATAGGAACAATTGTACAAATGTGAACTACTGGAATACCACTAGCTTCAATTGCTTTAACCATCGTTGCACCGCAACGAGTACAAGTTCCTCAGGTAGATGTAAGAATAACAGCGTTAACTCCATCTTTAATCAACTTTGCAGTAAATTCTTCAGCAAATGCTTTAGAACTTTTTACTGAAGTTCCATTACCTGTTGTTGTGTAGTAATAAGGATAAAGTTCGCCAATTTTTCCTTCCTTTTGTAAGTCTTTAAGGACATCAACAGGAAGAACTCTATTAGGCTCCTCATTAGCATAAGTTGGGTCATAACCACCATGAGCAGTCTCACCCATATCTTCAATTTTATATTCACCATATTTCGAAGCAGAAGAAGCTTCAATTCTATCTGGGTTTCCAGAAGGAACAATTCCACCACTTGTAACTAGAGCAATTTTAGCTTTAGTTAAATCAGCAATAGCTTTACCTGGCTCAACTCTATCAAAAGAAGGCATTGGATACTCAGTAGTGAAAGCTTCACCTTTAAGTTTTTTAATCAAAATATCAACAGCACGTTCAGCACCGATTTTATCAGCGAAAACTGTCTTTCTGATTCCACGCTCAATATAACCTTCTGTTTTAGGGTCTAGAATTTCTTCTTTATTCAAACGTTTCTTCGCAAGCTTAACCATAGCAGGAGCAGCTTCACGCATTCCAGCAGCGTTATCTTTAGTAGAAACGATGTATAAATCTTTCTTATAGATATCAGCACCTGGGTTCTCGATATACATACCAGTAATAGTAGGAATACCAAGCTCTTCTTCTACCATTTTACAAACATCTCCACAAGCAGTACCATAACGTCCAGCATTGAAAGCAGGACCAGCGATAACCATATCAGGCTTTTCACTTTTAATCATTTCTAATATTGTAGCTCTAGCTTTTTCAAGATTTTCATTGAAATAAGAATCACCACAAATAACAGTAGCAACTATTTCAGCATCGCTACCAAATTCTTTTGCAAAAGCAGCACCAGGGCCAACTTTTCCTTGTCTTTTCTCAGGTTCTATGTGAGCCATTTCTTCACCGCCAATCTGAGCGAAAAACTGGTTTATGTAATGTACTATTTTTTTAGGCATTTTTTTACACCCTCCTAATTTTCTAATATATGTAGAGAGCCTCATACATAAAAACATATATAAGGCTGTCTATCTAATTGTTAATAAAAAACCAAACTGGTTTTTTTACAACGGATTTTTTTATCAAAAAGAATTTTTTTTCAAATCAACCAATCAAAAATTTATATTTTTTTATTAAATATATATTTGCTGTCTATTTACAATGCTCAGCACGCATCTTTTGCATTTCTTCAGATATGGCTGCAACGTCCATAGTCATCTCAGCGATTCCAACTTGTGTGTCATAAACAGTTGCATCAACTAAAGACTTAAATTCTGGCTCTATACAATGATAAGCCGGAAGCTTTAGTTCAACTCCTGATAATACGCCAGCATAAGTAGGATCACCTATCATAACAGTTTCAGCTGCCAAACCAGCTGCTTCTGCTTCTGCTGCTCCCAAAATTACTACAAGGTTACCCTTGTGTGTTTCTGCAAATTCTTTAATTCTTTTTTGATTCTCTAAATCCATTGCTCCTGCGGCTGTTCAGACAAAACATTCAGTAGCAGCAAGCAAAACTTCTGCTCCAGAAACTGTCTCGATACAAGCTTTTATAGCTTCACCAGGAACGCCGTCTCGGTCACCTATAATAACAACTTTTTTATTTTCTAAAAAGTTCATAGGTATATCTCCTTTTATATTTTTTATTTTAATCAGCCTTAATACTAATAACCGATAGCAGTAAGCTTGTTAAAACCTAATTCGTTTGTAGCACCAGTAATTATTTGAATCTCTGCTTCAATAGAACCGTCAGGCTTTAATGAACCGTCGAAACCACCAGCAACTGTGTCTACATAATCTAACATACCAATAACTTTATCCATTTTAGGAAGAGTTATAAGAGTGTTAGCGTTTCCACCAGAAACAACAGCGTCAGCAGAAACATCAGCATCAGCCAATGATTGAGAAGCACCGTCACGTCCAGCATACTCATCAGTAACAATTACAGTCTTAATACCATAAGAACTTATTTTTCTACAGTTCATGATTAAGTCAGTATCAGGGTTACCGAAACCTTCTTCAGAAATAACAACACCATCAAAGCCAAAATAATCAGCCATTTTTGATGCCCAGTCAGAAGAACGCATTTTATCAGCTAAGAAAACGTTTTCATTTGTGATTATAACACCCATGAAGTTAATTTCTTTTCCATGTTGCTCAAACAAAGATTTAATAATCGGGTTGTTTAAGTGGTGATAAGTTGTGTTTTTATCACAAGCAGATACACAGTTACCACTTACTATCGCACCGTCCATAACCTCTGTTGGGTAAATGAATGTAGAAATAATTTTTTTAGCGTCAACACCATAAACATAAGTGTCATGCAAAAGACCTTGAGTTTGCAACATATAGATATATCCAACTTTTGGCAAATTAGGATATTGAGCTGCTTGCTCGAATAAAGGCTTAGTTTCATAAGTAGTTACTTTATCAGCCTTCATATCTCTAGCAAGTTCGCCTAAATAAGTCGCAACTTTAAAACCAGCTGCACGAATAGAAGCTTCATGGTCATAACGAGTGATACCATCTTTAGGTTCAATAACCAAACATAAGTTATTCAACTTAGAAAATGGAGTATAGTCAGCACCAATGCCTGACATATCGATAATACCTTCCTGAAAACTAACAATTTTACCACAAGTAACAACAGCAGCACCTTTAAGTACATGTGTTCTTCCTGCGCCTACAGTGTCAACTTTAGAGATCATACCCGGAAAAATTCCGCCTCTACCTTCAACTTTAACTCTAGGTTCAATTACGTCTTTAACTGGAGTAATTCTAATAGATTGTCCAGGTAAAGCTACTTCAAGTTTTAGACTTTTGATTTTATCATCTTCTAAAACTATCTTTCTAACTTCTTCCTCACTAACGTGCAAAACGCCTGCTTCAATTTTTGAAACAGAACCAAGTTTCACTTCTTTAATATTAATTTCGCCTAATTCTAGCTTCATACTTTCTCCTTTTGATTTTATTCTAATTATAAAAACTAAATACTTAATATGTCAATAAAAAATACTGACACATTATAGTAAAGATATTATCTAAAAAAAATACTTACCCAAAGTGCTCCGCTACATACTTTTCAGAAGCCATAGCAGCAATAGCGCCATCACTAACAGCAGTAACAACCTGTTTAAACATTTTAGGTCTTAAGTCACCAGCTGCGAAAACGCCTTCGATATTTGTTTTCATGAACTCATCAGCTACAATAAAGCCATCTTGCATATCAAGCATTCCTTCAAATAGCTTAGTTACAGGATCATAACCAACAAAAATAAATACACCAAAAATTCCATCTTCTTCAGAAACTTTATATTCCCACTCTTCATTAGTTTCATTGTTTAAGAAACGAGCAGACTCAACAGCTCCGTCACCTTTAACTTCTAAAAGATTAGTACGATATTTAATTTCCAATTTAGGATTTTGCTCAGCACGTTCGATAATTGAAGCTGCAGCTCTTAAATAATCTTTTCTTACTATTAAAGTAACTTTACGAGCGAATCTTGTCAAATACAAAGACTCTTCAACAGCAGTGTCTCCACCACCAACACAAAAAACTTCTAAGTCAGTGAAAAAGTCAGCATCACAAGTAGCACAATAAGAAACGCCTTTACCTGTATACTCTCTTTCACCAATACAACCAAGCTTACGAGGGCCCGCACCAGTAGCAACAATCACTGATTTAGCTTTATAAACTTGTCCATCAGAAGTTACAATTTCTTTAATCTTATCATTAAGTCTAACTTCTGTTACAGTCTTTTTTTCTATTTGTGCACCAAAAGATTTAGCCTGCATTTCCATTTGGTCTATAAGATACTTAGGATGTAACTCTTCATGATTTGCACTAAAAAATCCAGGATAGTTAGCTAATTCATGAGTAATACTAATTTGTCCACCAAGAACCGCTTTTTCAAAAAGGATTGTAGACATTTTTCCACGAGCAGTATATACAGCAGCTGCAAGACCAGCAGGTCCGCCACCTATAATAATTGAGTCAAAAACATTATCCATTTGTGATATCTCCCTTAAAATTTTTTAATATTATATAAAATTCAAATACCAACTATAAAATACTTAGTATTGAACCATTTATGCAGTCATAATCGATAAGTCTTAAATCTTCTTTAGCGCTTTCTGTTAAACGCTTATGATCCCTCTTTTCAAAGCTCTCAACTAGCTTTAAAGCATTGTCGATAAGTTCAAGAGAATCAAAATCTACAGTAATTTTTTTTTGCGATAAAACAACTGTCTTATAAGGCATGACATTTGGCTTGATACTACTAACTATAGGATGCGTAAGAAGCGTATGTCCTGAATGCACCAAGTCTCTAACTTTTAACATTATATCAAAGTAAGATAAATCCTCAAAGTACAACATATCGATGTTTATACTAGAAATTCTTTCTTTAACCAAAGGGTTATTTGTAATAATTATATTTTGCAATCTTTTTCCTTCAAACTATACAAAAGGGTTACAGTGCCGTAATTGTACTACTTTTTACAGTTTTGTCAATAATATATAGAAATTTTATCACTATAATAGAATAAATTCTATATATATTTTCACTTTTAAAAGAATTGCATATATAAAAATCACTTTAAAATAAAAACTATTCGCTTTCATTAGTACATAAAACGTATCAAACTTCTATATAATAAACTAAGACAGTATATTTTTAATTTTTTTATAAAAAACAACAAACTCTCTATATGTATTAATATAAATTGGATTAAAATTTAAGTCTTCACATTTAAGTATTTTCTTCATATATATTTTACTCCAAACAAGAAAATGCAAAGAATTAACTCTTATTTTCAAATTAGGATTTTCACAAACATGACAATAAGCAACTTCATTTTCAAAAAATACTTTTTTCATAGTATATCTACCCTTTTTTATCATTTCAAAATTAGGGTCTCCATATATAATAGCCGAGTCGAAAAATGAATTATTATATATTTCAGAAAGATTTTTCACACTAAATGAAGTACTCTCAAAAAACATTCTGGATAAATCCATATCAGATATACTTCCAGCCGTTCCAATACTACATCTATCGGTATCAAAATATAAACTTTTAAGATAATTTATATTCTCTTCTTTTGTATATATATCGATAATAAAATTACAAAACTCTTTAATAACATTAATATTATTAATTTTCATAGTGAGTGCTAAGTTATTTGCAAGTGCTATATCGCAATCATTAAAATATTCAAGTGATTCTTCCGTATCTGCCAAAAGCATTACATCACTATCAATATGGAGGCAACTTGATATATTAAATTTATCCATAAAATTTCTAAGTATAAACCATCTTTTAATACAAAACATCTCAAATTTATAAGAGCTTTTACCTAGATGAATATAAGAATTTTCAAATAAATTTATATCATCACTTACTAAATCATTTATATTTACAAACTCTGAATACCTAGATAGTTTTTTATATTCTTTATCGCCAATTAAATAAATAGAAGCATTAGGATTTGTCTTTCTTGCTTGTATTAAACAGTAATAAAGATATTTACTATAACCTGTATGTATTATGACTATATTATTTTTTGTTTTCATAGGAAATAATGATCCATAGCAATCCAATATTCAATTAATTATATCAAATTAACTCTACACCAAATTTATAATTATATCAACATGACAAGTAAATAGAAAATTCATATAATAATATAAATACTCTATAAAGCATTGAAGTATAGATTATTTTATATATACTATATATAAATGGTGCTTTTAAAAAATACTGCTATATTAATAATGATTTTTACTATTGTTGTATCAAATAATAAACTTTTTGCCATAACACTACCTCCAAATGATATAATAAAACGTACAGATATTCCTATCTATGCAGATGATATTAATTTAGGTGTAAGTTTTGATTTATTATTCGCTAATAGATTTAGAGCAAACACTGACTTTATGGGGTTTTTTAATAACTTCTACACTTATATAAATTATTCATATTGGTATAACGGTGTGGTTGATAACACTCCATTAGAAAGTGCGATAAGTTTGTCTAGACATTCATATTATGGAGCAACAGGATATAAATTTAATCTATCAGAAAACAAAGCAATATATGTTTCGATATCTTCAGATGGAGAAATGGACTTAGCAGGTAGCTATAAATTTTGGTCAGGTAGCACAGCATTAAGTATCGCATATAAAGACACCAATATGTTATTTTCTCTTTACGTGGAAGGTGAAAGTGAAGACACAATTTTTGATTATACCGACTTTTATATAGCAGCAAATGCATATTATGATATTTATATGATAACACTTATGGCAGAAGTCGGCTATCACACATATTACGACATTGATGCAAGCCTTGGAATACTCTCACCAATAGCTAGCTTTGCCGACGCTTTTCTCACTTTTAGATACTTTTTTTCTATGCCAACTGAATATGAAATTAAAGGTGGATTACGATTTTATATTTTTGATTATATCAATATAGAAACAACACTCACATATTATCAAATAAAAGGTATCGAATATAATATAGGCTTTGTTATTCCTATAGGTAATTATATCAAAAAATATAGTAAAAATGAAAATACTAATCAATAAAATTATTTCTTTAACAGTCCTATTTATTTTAATATATTCAAACCATTTATATTCATTTAACATTTTCAGAGGCGAGTCTTTTTATCCTCAAGATGTATGGACGACGACATCAAGTGCTAATTCTCAAATAAAATTTATAAAAAAAACAGAATATAAAAATTATATAGAAATAAATTTAAATGATGGTGATAATAACGAAGCGATAATCGAACAAGATATATATTCATTATTTCCAAATATTGAGTATGAAGCTATTTTCATATTCGATAATATTTCAGAAAATACAGAAACTATTTTAAGTGTAATTTTATTTGATGTTAACAATAAAATAATTGAGTATTCAACTAATATTGTAAATAATAAAGAAATAAAATTAGATTTCGTTATAAAAGAAAATATAAAAAAATATAGCCATGCCAAAGTAACTCTCAAACTAAAAGGCAAAAATAAGTCTATAAATATTAAAGAAGCATTATTAAAGCCTAAAAATTATAGAGAAAAAAGAATATTAAAGTCAAACCAACAAGAAATAAACATGGGTTTTGCAATACATTCGCTTAAAAGTATAGATGAGTGCATAAGAGATGGAATGTCTTCAAAGTCTTTCATATTTAAAGATTTTAATAAAAATAGCTCAAAAGTTAAAAATATAGTCGACAAAGATTTTAATATAAAAAGTGTTTTCACACAAATAGAACTTAATAATATAAAAAAATATAATGTTGCATACTCTGCAGGTGGTTTTGAAAAAAATAGTCATCTTTTTAGTGGAAAATTCGCAAGTAAAGAAAATTTAACAAAAACAGCATTCCTCTGGTATACATTCGCAAAACAATATGGGGATTATATAAAAACTATATTAATAGAGGATAGATTCTTTAATTGGTATCTGACAGGCCTAAATTTAAGCGACTATACACTTTATATAAGTGCAATTTACACAGCTATAAAAACAGCCGATAGTAGCATAAATGTAATAATACCAATAACTCAAAAAAATGATAGAGAATCACTGGTTGATAATATATTAGACATGCTAGATAAATATGGCATAGGCAGTCATATCGATACATTTGGGTACAATTTAATACTTAGTAATCCATTAGAAAGCGATGAAGGATATTCGTATAAAAATTTATTAGAAAATAAAAATGATGGAATAATAACTATAAAATCTATACTTAAAGATAGAAATAGCAAAATCGATCTCTGGGTTACAGGCTATGGAATAATGTCAGACTATAGACTTAAAGATAATATATCTCATGACAACGAAGTTTTTCTTGACGGTCATCGATATCGAAATGTATCAGGTGAAAGAGCTTCTATGCTTTATGCATATTATATCACAAGTGCATTAATATATAGTGGTGTCGAAAATATATTTTGGACTAGCTATGATGAAAATATGGAAAACTCTCGTGAACCAGCTGAGTCTTTCTACTCTATTAGATATAAATATAATAATGAAAGAAGAGGGCTTTATAAATCTATTAACAATTTGTTTAGCATAATAAATAAGTCTAAAATAATTAATAAATCATTTTCATCTTCTGTCATATCAATAGAGCTATCTTATAAAGACGAACTATATTATTTGACGACAAAAGATGAAGGTGGTGAAGCTATACATAAAATAGCTACTATAAATAATATAATGGCTAAATCCTTTGATGTTGAAGGAGAAATCTCTGTTATCGAAGCAAATAATAATAACATAACTTTAAACTTAAGCAGATTAACACCAAAAATAATATTAATTAATTCGAAAGCAGGCAAAAGTAAATTAGTAATATATGACTCATTTGAAAGTGATGAATATATAAAAGATATTTCTGGCATAGGTGAAATAACAACAATATCTACAAATGCTAAAACATTCAAAAACTCCATTTTATTAAAAAGTGATAATAATAATACAAAACTAAAAGTATATAAAAACTATGATATTAATTTAATCAAAGGATATAATAGCATACAAGTTTTATTTAACATCAAATGCCTAGATAATATAAAGCTTGGTAATAATTCTAAAATAGGAATATTTGTAAGCTATAGTACAAATGGAAGTTTAGCATATTCAAATATATTAGAAATAAAGAAAACAATAAATAAAAATTGGCAGACTATATCTTCAATAATTCCATTAGAAGAAAATATGACCGACATAAAAATTGGCTTCGCATTAGAAAATAGCAAAGCAAGTATTATAATAGATGATTTAGCTTTATACGTAAACCCATCTGTATTAAGTCCAGTATTATCAAATCCTATTAATATAACAACACACTCAAGTTATATGGGAGTTTCTATAAATATTTTATCAGATGTTAATCAAGAATATTATATATATAGAAGTTTAAAAATGTATGATGAATACATAAAAATATCATCCATTATAGGAAATAAATATAATGATACTACAGCAATAATCGGCAATACTTATTATTATCAAATTGTGGCAATAGATAAATTTGGATACGAAGGATATTTTAATTCTGCTATAAATAAAATTACTCATGACGGTAAAAGCCTACCCTCAGCCGATGTTAAACATGAAAATAAAAATGGATATATAACATTTACAATATTACCAAGCACAGCTAATTTCGATAAATGGGTATTATATAAAATAAAAGATGACAAAACAAATAAAATATATATAGAAAATTCAAAACCTATTTATCATGATTTCGATATAAAAGAAGGCAGTTTAAGTTTTTGTGTCTCTCTTATGAAAGATGATATTGAAGGTGAATTATCTAAAATATATACCACTGAAGTTAGCTCTATACAATTTAAAGGTGAGTTTATAGTGAGCAAAAACGTCTGGAACATGTCATCAGGTGAGCCATTATTAATTTCTGTAGCACCAAATAAAAATTATCAAAATGTATCTTTTTATCTTTACACCCTTGAAGGCAGAAGAGTAATGGAATTTGAAAACAGGCAAAGAGAAATATGGACAGGGAATATCAGAAAAGGAAGAGGCATAACTGACGGGGTATATATTATACTTATGATAGCTGACAAAAAGAAATACTTCAAACGAATTGTTATTACTCATTAATATCAACTAATAAAACATTTTTACAAATTAGATTTTTAGGACATTTTTCACATAAAGCTTTAGAAGGAAAATAATCTATTATTCCAATTGACATTCTCTCAACAACATAGCCTATATAATTTCTTAAACTTAAAAATCTATTATCATTATTAATTTCTAAATTATCATCACTTAAAATACTTTTTATAACATCTGACTCATTAAACGAAATAAAATAATTATTATCGAGCAAGTATTCTTTTTTATAAATACTAAATGCCACCGATAAGTTTTCTATATTTTCCAAACTACTATAATTTTTTATAGAATAATCTAAATATAAAAGCGGTTGTAAATATTTCGTAAGCAACTCTTTTTTTGTTCTTTTAATTTTTTCAACTTCAGATTCATCTTTTTTATTTTTGATGTCATCAGGAATACCATATTTGCTAGCTTTATAATCTACAATTCGAATTGAATTTATAATTTCATTACTATCTTTAATAAAGTCGACTCTATCGATAATACCGTTAATTTTTATATTTTTATATATTTCATAATCATTAAAAATTTCTTCAAATGCAGTTGGCTCATAATAATCATCTTCTTTTAAAAGTTCTTTATCTATAAATATTTTCATAGAAACTTTCATATCATTACTTAAAACTTTAATGTCAATTTCTTTTTCATTTTTATCTGACAAAATATTATCAATTATATTTTCTGCAATATTATAATACTCACTTTTTATATTATTTGTTAATATAGTAGTGCGATATTTTTCTTTTAATGTTTTATAAAATATTTCAAAAAATTTATGATAAATATAACCCACAGACATTCTATCAACACCAATTTGAAGTTTGTTATCCTTGCCCTCGCCTATTATATTATTATAAACAAATCTTTGAGGACATTTCATAAGTTCGTCAACTTCTCTCACGCCAAGTGGTTTCGATAAAAAGAAGTTGCAAATATTTTGCGATATCTCTCCACTTTCAAGTAGTTCGTCATTATTTTTAGCACTTCTTTTATAAATATTTTCTATTTTGGAATATATTTCACTATCAAAATAATAATTAGAATCTTTATGATAAAAAAGAGAAACTAAATTTTCTTTGTACGAATAACTCTTATTGCTTTTTTCAATATAGTTTTCTCTATATTTTAGGCCTTCACTTTTAAGATTTTCAAAATTAAAGTCTTTATTAAAAATACCATAAAATATCTCTTCAACAAAAATAGAAAGAAGTTCGATGTTGCCATTGTCATCTTTATATCTAAATGATAAATATAATTTACTTTCTTCGTCTAACTTAGATATTATATTGGCAAATAAAGATCTAGATAAAATATTAGCCACTTCGTTTGTATTAAATAAATCTCTATTATAATCATTATTAATTTTAATTTTATCTTGTGCATTAATTATAAAAGTATCTGGTTTTCTTAAAGCAAATGTACTATTCAGACCAATTATAAATGTATGCTTATAATAAGCACCTCGCATATCATAAAGCGATGATAGAGTTATGCCACCGATATCTTTTTGCTCATAAGGAATGTAGGTGTCTCTTAAAATAATATTAATAATTGTACTATAATCACTTGTCGCAATATTTATATCATCAATAGACATTTTAAGAATCAAATCTATAAAAATTGACAATGCATTATAATCTCTATTAAAAGAAGTCTCATTATTTTTCAAATTAGTAGCGACATTACATAAAGTTAATATATTTAAATAAATAGATGTAATCTTCGTAAATGATTTTTGATTATTAAGTTCTTCAATATGTTTAAGCAATTCAAGAACACTTTCAGCCGTGTTTGTAATTTCTTCTATGCTATAATCACATCTAAATTTTTCTTTTTTTAAATGCTTTATAAACTTAACAACTGGCATTTTATGATAAAGATTAAATATCTTTTTCGAGTAAAAAAACTCTCTTATAGTAATATGATTAATAAATTTAAATTTTATATATGGCGATGAAAGCAATTTCAAAAACATATCGACATCAATTTCTTTTCCATTTTCAGTATATGAAACAATAGAAAATAAACTAGTGATAACGGGGATTAAAGGAATGCTCCAAATCGGCTCACCCCGTCTTTCATTAAAAGGAATATTATATTCAATGCATTTTTCAACTATTTTATCATGATAAAGTTTAGCATTATCAAAAACTATAGCGATGTCATAAAGAGCAACATTATTATTTATGAGAGGAAAAATACTATCGAAAATATTATCTATTTCTTGATTAGAACCAAAGCCTGCTAAAAATTCAATATTATCTTTATAATTTTTTAGAACATCACTATTTAAAGATATTAAAGCAGAAGGTAAATCATGAGTATTACTATATTCAATATTAAGATCTTCTATGTCTTTTGTAAGTATTTCAAAATTACCAAATGATTTCAAAAGTGATAATGAATAAGGCATTTTTATATTGACCTGAACACCACAATACTTTGATAATACTTTCAAGAAAATACTATATCTTACTGGAAAATGTTCAAAACCAAAAACATTTATAATATCATACTTTTTATACGACTCACTATTATTTTTAATGAATTCTATAAAATTTTTATAAAGCATAAATTCATCATATAAATTATTAGATGCTATATGTTCTTTATATATTAAAATAATATTAATACTTTCTCTGATATTTTTAGAGTAGTTTATAAGTTCATTATATAAATTATCATTATTAGTATTTAATAAAGATAACTCAATTTCTTCGTATAGGCTATAAAGGCAATTCGCCATTTCATATTTATTGGGCTGACTTTTAAATATTGAGTTTTCATTTTGTTTTATATACTCATCAAAAGCACCAGCCATATAAATGCTAGCTATACCAGAAGAAATAAATTTTTTATTACTCGAATTATTTAAATCAAAATTATTAAGAAGAGTTCTAAAAAATAAAGCAAGAGTCTGTATATTGGTGGTATTTATCGTTTTACCACTATATAAAGACTCTATATAAATATCTCTAGCTTTCATATTAGGAAATAATAAAAGCTCTTTATTACTATTCATTCAAAAATTTTACTCTGACCACATTCTTTCAATTTTAGAAATAGCTATAATATCGAACAAAATAGCTAGAACCTGTCTTACAGCCTCAACCAGTTGAAGTCTTTGATTTCTAATTTCCGCATCATCACATAAAACAATATTTTCATAATAAAATCTATGCAAAGCCGCAGAAACTTCATACGTATAATTAACAATAGGATAAACCTCAAAAGATTTAGCTGACTCAAGCAACTCATCAGGCATACGCATTAAAAGTTTAGCAAGTTTTAATGTCTGTTCATTCGATATTTTCGATATATCAAAGACAGTATTTTTATCATAGCTTAAATCCTTCTCTTCTAACTTGAAAAATATATTACATATTCGAGCATATGCATATTGAACATAATAAATCGGATTATCATTTTCTTTTTTTCTTGCAAGTTCCAAATCAAAATCTAAAGTAGTAGTAACCGAACGCATTAAAAGGAAATATCGAGTAGAATCAATTCCTATTTCGTCAATAACCTCTTCAAGGCTAACCATGTCACCTGTACGTTTACTCATTCTCACGAGGTCTTTACCTCTATAAAGTCTAACTAATTGTCCCAAAACTACATCTAGTTTTACTTTGTCATCACTTAAAGCACGAACAGCAGCAGTTATTCTTGGAACATAACCATGGTGATCAGCTCCCAATATATTAATTAAAAAGTCAAAGCCTCTTAATATTTTATTTCTATGATAAGCAATATCAGGAGCAAAATAAGTATAATCACCAGAAGTCTTTTGAACCACTCTGTCCTTATCATCTCCATAAACTGTGCTCTTAAACCACCAAGCATCTTCTTTTTCGTATATAAGACCTTTTTCTTTTAACACTTCAATAGTTGTTTCCAAATCACCACTTTTTCTTATATCATCTTCAGATGTATAAGTTTCCATATATGTTCGAAAACGTTCAAGTAATTGTTTTTGAGTCTCAAGAATTAAGTCTTTAGGCTCGCCATCAAGTTTAGCAACATCTGCTATATAAGCACCATGATAACCATCTTCAGGCACAGGCAGACCATTTTTTACAGCGTTAACACTTCGATTTAACTTTTCAATTTGTTCACCCGCATCATTAACATAAAATTCATGATGAACATTATGCCCCACATAAGAAAGCAAATTACCCAAAGCACTACCAATAGCAGCCCATCGTCCATGCCCAATATGAAGTGGACCTGTTGGGTTTGCACTAACATACTCAAGTAATATTTTAAGTGGTTTTTCTACAGTATTTTTTCCATAGTTTTCACTTTTAAGTAAATCATTAATAGACTTATTTATAAATTTATCAGACAATGTAATATTTATAAACCCCGGACGAACAACTTCAATACCAGCAAAGTCATCACTTTTAATAGTAGTAATAACTGCTTGAGCTATATCCATAGGATTTTTGTTTATGTCTTTGGCAATCCTCAAGGCTGTAGCACAAGCGTAATCTCCGAATTTTGAATCCGAAGGATAACCTATTTCAACTTGACACTTAGCATCACTCGAAATACTTTTCAGATAATCATCAAAAGCTTTTTGCACAATACTCGCGATATTTTTTTTAATCATAACACACTCCAAAGACATTTTATTTAACATACTTTAATAAAAGATTATATCAAAAATAGCGTAGTAGTCAAGCATTTAAATATTATTCAAAAATATGTTCCATTTTCGATGTTATATTTGTGCCTGTTTCAAATTCTAAAAATGGGAATTTCCCCATAAACCCAGCAACTATGCTCGAAGGAACACGAGAAGTGAGCTTATTATATTGCTGTACATATTCATTATAGGTTTTAATATATGCTAACTCTTCTTTAGTTATTAATTCGACATATTTACGAGCATCGACATACGAAGTGTTTGTGCGTAAAACTGCATAATTTCTTGCTGTGTTATTAAATTGATTTATTCTCTCTTGTATTTTTGATTGTGTATATTGGAGTTTTTGAAATGTTAATGGTCTTTCAACAAGTGATTCATTTAGTGGTATATTTAATGCTGTGTCAATATAATTGCTAAAAGTTGAAAGTAAATAAGCATTAAGGTGAGGTATTTGTGAAACAGCATTAAAGTAATTTGAAGACGCTATATTTTTTTCCACATATACTAACATGAGTGAATCTAAAGCAGCACGTGATAATTCCTCTTGCTCTTTTATCGAACTATTTACAGAACCTGTCATATATATAGCGAATATAGTAAATGCTATAACATTTATTGCCACAAAAATAACAATTACAAAGAAACCTTTCATAAATAGAAATCCAATTAAATTATTTTTACTTTAACATTTTAAAAAAATATTATGTAACTATACAATTATAGTTTTAAAATTCAAAAAGTAAAGTATAGATATCATAAATATTAAGAAAAAAACTATAAAAACTTGACTATAAGAAGAAAATCTTTTATTATAGCATAGATATAGAAGGAGAAATTGAAATGATCAGAGAAATAGTCTGGTATGGTGATGAAGTATTAAAACAAAAATCTCATACTGTAGAAAAAATAGATGCAGATATAAAAGAATTAATAAATGATATGTTTGAAACAATGTATCAAAATAATGGTGTAGGACTTGCTGCCGTTCAAGTAAATGTACTTAAAAAAGTTATTATTGTTGGCATTCCTCAAGAAGATGAAAGTATGTTTGAAATGGCATTAATAAACCCTGAAATAATATATCATTCAGATGAAGAATGTGAAGGGGAAGAAGGATGTTTGTCTATTCCAGATATAGTAGATGATGTTTTTAGATCTACAAGTATAAAAGTTAAATACTTAGATATTGACAACAATGAACAAATTTTAGAAGCTAATGATTTTCTAGCACGTGTCATTCAACATGAAATTGATCACACAAATGGAATATTATTTTTAGATAGACTAGAATCTCACCAAAAACGAATGCATAAAAAAGACCTTAAATTTATAAAAAGCGAAAGCTTAAAAAGACAAAATACAAAGAGCGTAAATGAAAAATATTAAAAGTATATTCTTTGACTTAGATGGAACTTTATTAAATTCTCTTCCAGACATCGACTATGGAGTAAAAATTACTTTGAAGAAATTTAATCTTCCACCTGTTGAAACTAATATAGTGGCGAAAGCTATGGGACGTGGTGTAAAAAACTTTATAAATGATATACTCTCAAAAGTAAAGGAAGATAACAACCTTGAAGAAAGTTATATAAAAAGTATTCACAATGATTTTACTACTTTCTATAAAGATTACTATTATAGTAATTGTGTAAAATATGGTAATTTATATGATGGAGTTTTAGAGGGTTTAACAAAACTAAAAGAAAATAATTTCGATATGTATGTACTCACTAATAAACCACATAATATCGCAATTGAAACTATAAAAAAACTTAATATAGAAAATTATTTTATCTCTGTTATAGGCGACGGAATGTATGATGAAATTAAACCAAGCAAAGAGATTTGGCAATATATAAAGAGAGATTTTAGTGTTAACTCTGAAAGCTCAATAATGGTTGGTGATGGAATTCCTGACTATGAATTCGCTAAAAATAATAATATGAAAATAATAATCGCACTTTATGGCATAACAGAAAGAGATGAATTATTAAAATTTAATGCTCAATACTACTCAGAAAATTTTACAGATATTATAAATATTATTTTAGAAAATAAATAAACGGACTTAAAAATTATGAAAAGAATTATTGTAACAGGTGGCGCAGGATTTTTGGGTTCATATCTATGTGAGCGACTTTTGAATGAAGGAAATAAAGTTATATCAGTGGATAATTATTTCACGGGTTCAAATGAAAATATCAAACATATGCATTCAAATCCCAACTTTGAATATATAAGGCATGACATAACAGAACCAATTTTTATAGAATGCGATGAGATTTATAATTTCGCATGCCCTGCTTCTCCAATTCATTATCAAAAAAACCCTATAGCTACATTTAAAACAAATGTATTGGGCATACTCAATATGCTTAATTTGGCACGTGATTGTAATGCTAAAATATTACAGGCATCTACAAGTGAAGTCTATGGAGACCCTTTAGAGCATCCTCAAAATGAAAAGTACTGGGGACATGTTAATCCAAACGGAATAAGAAGTTGCTATGATGAAGGCAAAAGGTCGGCTGAAACATTGATGATGGACTATAAAAGAATGTATAATACAGATATTAAAATTATACGTATATTCAACACTTATGGGCCAAAAATGAATATTGAAGATGGACGAGTTGTATCTAATTTTATAGTTCAAGCCTTAAAAAATGAAGACATAACTGTTTATGGCGATGGAAGCCAGACAAGAAGTTTTTGTTATGCTACCGACTTAATAGACGGTGCTATAAAAACTATGAATAAAGACAATTTTACTGGGCCTGTAAATTTGGGCAATGACTACGAGATGACTATTTTAGATTTTGCAAAAAATATTATAGAAATGACTAACTCAAAGTCGAAAATTATATATAAAGACCTTCCACAAGATGACCCAATTAAAAGAAAACCCGATTTAACACTGGCAAAAAAAGAACTTAAATGGGATAATCAAGTTGATCTTCAAATGGGAATAAAAAATACAATAGAATATTTTAAAACGATTATTTAATTTTTTTAGTAAAATATAAAAGAGCAGAGAATAATTTAATATCCTCTGCTCTTATTTTTTTATAATTAATTTACGCTTTAATACAAACCGCTTCCGCACCTGCTTTTAATGCAGCACGATTAGCTGGCATAAAACTTTTTTTACGCTCACCAAAAACTTTCAAGAAAGCCTCTTCTATAGATTCAAAGCTAACAATTTTTGTCATAGCAAGTAAAGATCCAAGCATCACCATATTTGCCGACTTAGCATTACCAACATCGGCAGCTATTTTATTAGCCTCAATATAACAAACATTAAGGTCACTTCTTTGTGCCTTTTTATCGATAAGAGAAGAATTTATTAAAAGAGTTGCTCCAGATATAGCATGACTTTCAAATTTAATTAACGAAGGAGGATTCATAGCAATAACAGCAGTGGCATCATTGTCTATAATTGGTGAACCTATAAGCTCATCACTAATAACCACCGAGCAATTAGCAGTCCCACCACGCATCTCAGGGCCATAAGAAGGACACCAAGTAACATGCTTGCCTTCCATCATGCCAGCATATGTGAGCATCTGTCCCATAGACATAACCCCTTGTCCACCAAAGCCAGCGAATATAATTCTATCGATAGCCATAGTTAGTTCCCTCCTTGAATATTCTTAAAATTTCCAGTTGGATAGTATGGAATCATATTATCTGCAACCCATTTATTAGCATCAATCGAAGAGATACCCCAACCTGTAGTACAAGTAACTAAAAGCTCAACAATCGAGAAACCATCACCTCTAACTTGAGCCTCAAAAGCTTTTTTAATAGCAGCCTTTGCTTTACGAACATTACCCGGTGTATCCATGGCAACTCTCTCAATATAAGAAGGACCGTCCAAAGTAGCAAGCATTTCGCAAACTTTAATAGGACTTCCTGCTCTCTCTCTCACTCTACCCGATTGAGAAGTTGTTGATTTTTGATTCATTAATGTCGTCGGAGCCATTTGTCCGCCAGTCATTCCATAAATAGCATTATTTAAAAATATAACTGTAAAATTTTCACCACGAGCAGCAGCATGTATAATTTCAGCCGTTCCAATAGCTGCCAAGTCGCCATCACCTTGAAGTGTAAAAACAATACTATCAGGCAAAGCTCTTTTTATACCAGTAGCCACAGCAGGTGCACGACCATGAGCCGCTTGTTGCATGTCGCAGTTGAAATATTTATAAGCTAAAACTGTACATCCAACAGATGCTACACCAACAGTTTTATCGAGCAATCCTAATTCTACCAAAACTTCACCAATTAACCTTTGAGCCACTCCATGCATACAACCAGGACAATAGTGAGTTCTTTCGTCGGTAAGACCTTCTGTTTTCTCAAATACTATCATAATAGTTCTCCTGCTTTTTCTTTAATATTTTCAGTAATTTCTTTAGCACTAGGAACTAGGCCACCAGCTTTCCCATAAAAGTGAACAGGGACTTTGCAAGCAGAAGCAAGCCTTACATCATCAATCATCTGCCCCATGCTCATTTCAATAGAAAAATAAGCTTTGCAAGAGTCTTTATTTTCAAAGCTAGACGAAGGAAAAGGCCATAAAGTTTTTGGTCTTATCATACCAACTTTAAGTCCTTCTTTTCTAAACTCATCGACAACACCTCGACAAATACGAGACATTGTTCCATAAGATACTAAAATAATAGTTGCATCATCTGTATAATACTCTTCAACTTGTGCTTCTTTTTCTTCTATCTCTTTATACTTTTCACTCAAATGAATATTATGTTTATATAGTTCATTCGAATCCAAATATAATGAGTTTATGATATTTCTTTCACGTTTACCATGAGTGCCACAAGCAGCCCATGATGACTTATCTATATTCTCAAATTTAGGTTTATAATTAATATCAACAGGCTCCATCATCTGCCCTATGTATCCATCAACTGCAACAAAGACAGGCGTTCTATAATAATCAGAAGCATCAAAAGCATGCATAACCATATCGGCTGCTTCTTGTAAATTGGCAGGAGCAAAAACTATACATTTATAGTCTCCGTTTCCACCACCACGAGTAAGCATATTATAATCACTTTGCCCAGGCTGAATACTACCAAGACCAGGCCCACCCCTCATAACATTTAATATAACGGCAGGAACTTCAGCACCCGCCAAATAAGATATCCCTTCTTGCTTTAATGCAATACCCGGTGATGATGATGATGTCATACTACGGACGCCAGCACCAGCCGAACCATAAACCATATTAATAGCAGCAATTTCAGATTCAGCTTGCACAAAAGCACCGCCGACATCATACATAGCTTTAGACATAAACTCTGGTATCTCATTTTGAGGAGTTATTGGGTATCCAAAAAAACATCTACACCCAGCCTCAATAGCAGCCATAGACATAGCCTCATTGCCTTTCATTAACTTTTTAGCCATAGTTTTATTTCTCCTTCTTTTCTTCTTTGAATCTTTCTACAGTAATAACTAAGTCAGGACACATGACAGCACAATTTGCACATCCTATACATTTATCCATCTCTTTTACAGTAGCAGGATAATAACCCCAAGAGTTCATATCCCCTTCGTCTAGTGAAATTATTTTGGTTGGACAAACTGAAACACAAATTGAACAACCTTTACAATTTTCTCTATCAAATGCAACACGACCTTTAGCAGCCATATAAACACTCCTTTATAAAGTTTATAACAAACTAAAAATTAATTGATTACGAAAATAAATATACTTCGATTGTTTAAATTATATACCAATTTAATTAATTGTCAAAATCTTTCCTAACCAAAAATATATATAAATAAGCATATTACCTAAATTTATATTTCATAGTTAAATAAAACAAAAGCCCTTTCTTTTTATAGAAAGAGCTTAATTATATTTTTTATTTTAATTTTATCTTGGAGCTAATTTAATCCCCATTTGTCCACCAATATAGAAACCTTCTGGATTTCCATTATATATAGAATGTCTGTTCCCTGTATCAAAAATATACTCAAAATTCAAGCCAAGAGTAATAGCCGTTCTTGTATCGATAAACAATGAATAATCTAAAGTCGCTTTGGCATAAGGCACAATCGAATAATTAACACCCATCTTATTGACAAAAATAATAGCACTATCAGAATCACTATGATTATCACCCGAAAGCACAGTTGTAGTTTTATAAGCAGCCAATGGGAATTTAGCACCGCCACCTATACCAATAGAAAAGTTTCCAAAATTTATAGACTGAGAAATACCTAATTGAAAATTATGATAATTAACTTTATTAATAATACTTCCACCAATATCTAAATCATCATCATCGACAGACTTAAAAGATGAACTAGTGCTGTATCCAAGGTCTAATAAAAAAGTAGAAGCGATATGTCGAGAAAGACCAAATAAATAACCTGTTTGTATAGTTGAATAAAAATTCATAGAATAAAAATCATCTTGCACATCAGTAACATTAAATGTACTGCCACCAACTACTCCAAAAACAAATCCACTTTTTCTATTTTCTTTTTTAGTAGCCTCTTGTGAATAGCTTGTCAAAGTAAATGCCATTAAGAATAGCAAAGATAAAGTAATTATTTTTATATTTTTTATTTTCATAAGTTAAATCTCCAGTAAGTATTTCATTAATAATCAGAATTTACACTAAACAAGTGAAAAGTCAAGCCAGAAGATATATATTTTATAGGATAAAACTATAATTAGATAGATTTTTATTTATTCTACATTTTTTTTTATTATATTTAATATAGAATAAAAATATAGAATTTAACTTCTTGAAACTATATTTGTTTATAGTATAATGAGGGATTGTTATACTTTTTGTAGAATTTATTGACTTTTTATTATAAGTATTAAAAACCGATAAATAAGTAGTATGAAAAATATTTTCTAACATTTTAAGGAATTTTACCTGTGAGAGCTATTCGATACTCACGATTCAAAATGTATATAGTTACAACATTGGTAGCTTTTTCTATTACTACTATTTTATTTATTATCATAGCTTCAAGTTTGCAAGATAAATATTTAGATAATATAATTGCATATATAAATGAAAGAAGTAGTTTTAATATATCTATTTCTAGTTTAAAAATAAAATACCCACTTAGAATTCAAGCAAATAATGTTAAGCTATATTCAAAGACAGAAGATAATCCATTTCTAGCAGTATCAGATGCTACCGTTTCAATCAATTTATTTAGAATTTTCTTTAAAAAAAATCCAATTCATATAATTAGTAGTCTTGATATTA
Source organism: uncultured Spirochaetia bacterium (assembly GCA_947038115.1). GTDB lineage: Bacteria > Spirochaetota > Brachyspiria > Brachyspirales > Brachyspiraceae > CAMQVF01. Next base: position 47,315 of record CAMQVF010000001.1, on the reverse strand, counting down.
ATGATGCTTTTTTATATCCATATTATATGTCTGGTTTATCTTTAGATACTGAAAAAAAAGATAATAGATCTGACAGAGAAAAATTACTTAAAATATTAAGTTATTTTACAGATAAAAGAATCTCTATTAATGACTTTACAATAAGCCTTTCAGAATCAACTTCAGAAATTAGCAAACCCATACAAGTAGTTTTTCAGACATTGGATGCTCATATTAAAGAAAATGGATATACACTCGATTCTACAATATCGGTGCTAGATGAAACATATTTTTCGTTTAACTTAGAAAGTGAAACCAATTTTAATAATTTATATTCAAGTTTTACGGCTTATGATGAAAAGGGTAAATTTTTAGATTACACTCTAAAATCAGAAACTATGGGAGAAGTATTTAAAGCTACTCTATTTGATAATATCGATAGTAATGAAGTTGGGTTATTAAAATATAATACCGAATTAGAACGCTCCGATTTCGCAATAACTAATATAATAATAAGTAAGGCTATATTAACGAAAGCTTTAAACTCATTTAAAAAGTCTACCATCGCTGAACATTTACTGAAAGACAATAAAGATTCTATAAATGATATAGACAAACTTGTAGATAAATTTATATCAGCATCATTGTCAATGGAAGGGCAATATGAAATGGGTAAACCTCTTTATGCTACATTTTCAGCAAACACACATGATGAATATTTCGACATGTCTATTGATGCTAAATTGGATAATAATAATATAATAGTCTCAAATGCTGTTATAAACACTGAAATAGGAAATATTTTAGTTAAAGGCACAATACCAATTAAAGAACCTATTGCAAGTGAATTATATATAGAAACACAAAATATTTTAATAGCGAATGAAGAGCTTTCAACCAAGATATTAGTAAAGCCTATACAAATTACTGACAAGAATGTTTATTCGAAAATTTTAATAGATAAATTTAAATATAAAGAACATATAAACGAAGGTATTGTATTTAATCTAAACTATAAAAAAGATTTAAATAGTTTGGATATTAATATCAATAAAACTGAGTCGATACAACCATTGAATATTAAACTTAATCTTAATAGTGCTAGTGCGACAAGAGCATCGGTTAAAGGTGTTCTACCACAAGAATTTTTAATAGCATTAGTTGGATATGATGTTCTAGATCCATTATCTGAAATTTATATAGATTATGCATTAAGTAATAAAAATACAACAACAGATAATGTTTCTGTAAGTTCTATAAAGATAAAATCGAGCAAGATATATACAGCAGAAAGTATAATGGAATTTGATGCCCTTTTATATCCAGACAAGCTATTAGTAAATAATCTATTTGTCGCTAGTGGAGAATCAGGCATTAAAGCAAAAGCTCAAATAGATTATGATAAAAACTTAAATGTTACAATTAATGGAGAAGTAAACACTCCATTAGGTGATTATAAACTATCAGGCTATACAGAATCTTCAGATAATGACAGAATTTTTTATGCTGCAACAGAAAATGAAGAAATAGTTGCTAGAGGATTTATATCAGAAAAAGGTGAAATTAACTTTAATATAGATACTCCAAAAAGTATACATTATAAAAATATCGTCTTCAATACAAAAATAACAATAGATAACACAACTAAAGAAAACAAAAGTTTATATCTGCATGGAGTCATTAATTCTTCAAGCTCTTCTGCACCAATATTTACAGCCAATGCCAGTTTTGAAGCATCGAATAATACATTAGCATTTACAAACATAATATATGACTATGGTGATAATACACTAGTTGGCAGTGGAGTTCTCTCAACAGAAGATGGGAATACTAAACTTACAGCCATTTTACTATCAGACAGAGGTGATGGTGCATTAGCAACTGAAATATCTATAAATCAAAGTCGGATTTATGCCACATTAGCTACAAGAAAATTGCCATTAAATACTGGTAGTATATATGGGCTTATTGATACAAAAGCTACTGTAATCGGAAATCTAAATGACCCTATTGTCCATTTAGAAGAGTTTAAAATTAATGCATTAGAAATTAAAGGCTCAAGATATGATGTGTCTCTTCAAGGTTTTTTAAGAAAAGATGAAGTTGAAATAAAAAATGTATATATGATAAAAACTGGAAAAGATGGGTTTGTAGTTACAGGTAAAAATAGAGATGTAATCGCAATACCTAATGCATATTTCTCGAAAGATTTACAGAGTATATCGATAAATGTAACTAATCTATATTTATTAAGCACATTTAGCGGTAATATCGACTATAGTAAAAGAACACTTGGAAATGGTAATAAAGAATATAGAATTAAAACAACACCTATTGACGTTAATCATCGTACACTAAAAAGCTTTAATACAGTTGCTATAGACAATGGAACTAACATTGTTTTCTTAAGCCCAGAGACTCATGGAATACGAGGTTTTGTAAATAGAGAAGATAAAAAAATAGTGGCCGACTTGCAATATATGTTTGACAATAAGGAACTCTTAAATATAGAAGGTAGTATAAAAGATGCAGTAAGTGATCAAGTCGATATGCTTGTTACCTCCGACAACCTTACAACCGAGATATTTGAATTATTCAATACTCTATTTAAAAGAATAGACTCAAAACCAACTAACTTTGTAGTAGAAGGCAAACCCTATACTTTATATGCCAAACTTCATGGCGACATTGATGATGTAAAAATAACTGGCAGATTTTTGGGTTCTGCTAAAAAAATAAAAATGCAATACTTTTCTGACGTATTTACAGAGACCACTGCCGACTTTATCTTTGAAGGTGATTCTGCTCGTGTAGCTGCTCTTAAATTTTCAACATCAAAGGGTAAATATTTAGAACTTACAGGTGATGCAGAGCTTAATAATAACTTTGTAAATTATATGAATTTTGACGTACTTACATCCGACCTGCAAGTAGGTTTACTTAATGCAGATGCGAACTTAGGCATATTAAAAGCTAAAGGTAATGTGCATATCGATATGAACATTGGTGGTAACCTAACAGTACCAAAGATGACTGGAAATATAATATTAAAACGTAATGACATTCAGCTTATTATAAAACCCGGAACAACATATCAACAACATATGTATAGTTTAGCATCTGAAGTTTATTGGGATCTAAATATCGAAGCTTTACAAAGTGTGAGAGTGGCAAATAGCCTTGTCGGTGACCTCTATATTGAAGATGGTCAAACCCTTAGAGTATATAATAGTGTTATTGATAATATACAATTAGAAGGCACTATGAACATAAGCAGAGGTAGCATTTACTATCTACAAAACGTATACACAATAGAAAGCGGTAGTGTTACATTCCCACCGATAAACAGTATCGACCCTATAATTAAGGCTGTAGCTTACACACAGACAAGATACTATCAATATACTGGATCATCTGTAAGTATTGACGATGGCGGATATGATGTCACACTTTACATGGAAATGAACTCGAGAATATCTCAACTTTTATTCGATGTTAATGGAGGTATAGCCCCTATAAAATTTTATACTATACCAGCTTTAGGACAATACCAAGTTAATCAGCTTGCTGGTGTACCTCAAACATCTCTAGAAGAAAATACAGAAAGCTTAAGATATGCCGCAACCACATCATCAGCCTCGGCATCACTTCAAGCAGATCAAGATAGAATTGCACAACTAACAATGTCTTATAGTGAGCTTGCTATTAAAAGCACTCTACTACGTCCTGTTGAAAGATGGATAAGACAATTTATAGGAATTGACTATATAAATTTAAATCCTGCTGTTGTTGGGAATCTTATAAATGATACTATTCTTAATGGTGGTGAAAGTATCTCGACTTTATCTGTTTTAGATAATACAAGTGTAAGTATAGGAAAATATGTATCGAAAGATCTTTATTTTAAATATGATATTACATACAGATTTAATGATCCATCAAGGCCTAGTAATTTAAATAGACCAGATGATCCTTATTTCTTCGATCACCAATTCGGTTTTGAGGTTTTTTTACTCAGACATTTAAAGCTTGCAAATTTATCATTTGAGTATAAAATTAACCCTTTCGAATTAGAAACAGTTAGACAAGAATTTAATTTGGTTACTCGTTGGAGATTTTAGTGGTTTTTAAGTTTAAATATTTATTATTACCTTTCATTTTATTAAGCATAATTTTTAGCATTCTATTCGCTGCTGAAGTGGACTTTAATACCCTCATATTAGCTGATAATATTGATCAATATGAAGGTCTAAAAATAAAAGAAATAAAAACTAGAGGCAATCTTGTGCTTACTGATGAGCAGATAGTTGAAGCATTCCCTATTAAAGTGGGTGAAGAGTTTTCAAAAGATATTATAAATGATGCGATAAGAATATTATTTGCTACAGATTCTTATGACCGAATAGCCATAGATACAGAAGTTGAAAATAATGAAATAATACTTACTATCGTTATAGATGAACGTCCAATAATTAAAGATATAAATTTCATAGGAAATAAAAAAGTTAATCGTGGCGATCTTTTAGGAAATGTCCGACCATTCTTAGAAATTGGAAATACATATTTACCTCAAAACCTAAACAATGCTGTAAACTCTATAATAACTAATTATCAAGATAAAGGCTATTTGAAAGCCTATGTAAATCCTAAAGTTATTGAAACAAAAGATAAATCATACGTTACTATCGAGATGAATATTGAAGAAGGTAATGAAGTTAAAGTTGCTAGAATAAAATTTTATGGTATTACTCAATTTTCAGATAACGAACTTAAAAGCCAGATGGGTACAAAAGAAAATGGCTTTATGGCATTGGGTAAATTTAATGAGTTTAAATTTGAAGAAGATAAACAAAAAATATTAAAGTACTATAAAGATAGAGGTTATTACTACGCAAAAATTGAAAACGTAAAATTTAATTATCAATGGCGAGATCCTCAAAAAAAGAATGAACAAGACCTTATAATAAATATCTATATAGAAGAAGGCGAAAAATACTACTTTGGAAATGTAAGTTTTAAGGGCAATTATGTTCTTTCAAATGAAGAAATACAAAGTGGCATAAAAGCTAAAAAAGGTAATTTATATAATTATAGCATATATATGACTGACTTCTATGGCATACAACAAAAATACTCTGAACGTGGATATATTTTCAGACAAGTTATTCCTGTAATTAATGTAGACGAAGACACTAAAATGATTTCTATAATGTATGATATTATAGAAAATGATAAAGCCCATATCGAAAGAATTAACATAGCAGGTAATACTAAAACTAAAGACTTTGTAATCGAAAGATATATTGACATAGAACCCGGCGAAGTCTTCAACTCGGCAAAAATACAGCGTGTTCAAGAACGTCTTAATAATACAAGATTTTTTGATGATATTGGAATAGGTGTAAAACCAGGTTCTGCCGAAGGCTTAATGGAGCTTACTTTTAATGTAACCGAAGGACGTACTGCCGTTGTTTCTGGTGGTGGTGGATACTCTACTTCTTCTGGATTTAGTATTTTCGCTGAAGTTACAGAACTTAACTTTTTAGGATACGGGCTACAACTTGGTATTAAAGGTGAGTTTGGTGAAGAACAAAAGAGTTTGGGCGTGAACTTTGCAGAGCCTTATTTATTTAATTTACCTATATATTTTGGTGTAGATGTTTCATACTTTAATGAAAATGTAAATACAGGTGTTCAAATGTCGACTGACCAGTTTGGATTTCCTGAATATTCATTCTATACAAGACATGGATTTGAAGGTATACTAAGATTTGGTTATTATTTCTTTGACTATTTTTCAACATTTTTATCATTCAATACATTAGTCATGCAATATCAGCAGTCTTCAAAACAAGGAGCTACTGATTTAGGAGCATCAAATGTTATTCATGATGTTAATAAATTTCTTTCAACAAGAATTGATAGTAAAAATGGAGAATTCAAAAGATGGCAAAGTGATTGGTTTACAACTTTCATTGTTTCATACAGTGTAGCTAGAGACAGCAGAAATGATTACTTGAACCCAACAAAGGGAAGTTTTTTAAGACTATCAAGCGATTTCTACTTTGGTCACAGTGAACTTAGCAGATTGACTGCAACAGGATTTTTGGCAGTACCTTTGGCTAAGTGGATTTCTCTAGCATTTTATGGTGAAATTGGTCAGATAATTGGAAATCCATTTACGGGTACTATTAAAAATGATGGAGATATTCTCTATTATTTAAACCCGTTTGAAGATATTAGAGGTTGGGATACTTCACTTTACACAGAGTTTAAGAAAAATAGAGGACTTAGCACTTATAATAGTATAGGTGTAAATACTGATGGCACTTCTTATACCAATCAGTTTAGTTATGGACGGGCTCAAATAAGATTTTTTGCTGAAGCTCGTATTCCTATTATACCGAAAACTCTAAGTTTTGCTACATTCTTTGACTTGGGTCAACTTTGGTTACCATACTCAACTGGTGTTGGAGCTGATGGTGAAATATATCCAAATAAGTTTATTGGTATTTCTGATATTTTTGATCCTTCTCAATATATGTATTCAGTTGGAGCAGGACTTCGCTTGACTATACCAATATTTAATATAAGAGTTTATGTAGCTAAAAGATTTGTATATGAAAAGGGAGTGGGATTCAGAGACTTTGAACTTGACGGTTATTCACCTTTAGGAGCTTGGCTTGGTAAAGGTTGGAGCATCGCATTTACAATGAATCATCCATTCTATTAAAAATATTATTTTAAAAGGTTGTTTTATGAAAAATTTATCTATTCTATTATTAGTATTTTCTATTTGTGGTAGCACACTTATGGCACAAGCTTCAAGGCTTACAAAAGTTGGATACTTGAATGTTGAAGAAGTTATAAGCAATATATTAGAAGATCAAGAATTAATTAACAAAATTGAAGAAAGTTTTAAAAAAGAAGCTGCTGAAGATGGAAAATTTAGATCAGGAAGAAAAGAAGTTCAAAAAGATGTTCAAAAACAAATTGGTATAGCAATACTAACCATAGTTAGACGTCAGGGCTACACTCTTATAATCGAAAGAACAGAAACTACTATTCTTTATGCTGACAGAAATTTTGATATAACTCAACAAGTAATAGCATTTGTTCGTGAAGCAATTATACGAAGATAGCTAATTAGATACAAAAGGTTCAATTATGAATGCAAAAGAAATATTTGATTTTTTAAATGCCTCAAATATATATGGTGATGAAAATACTAAAATTTCTAAATTATCATCTATAACAAATATCGAAGATAATAGCTTAGTTTGTATCGATGAAAAAAGATTCTTAGAAAAAGCATTAAACAGTAGTGCTTCTTGTCTAATTCTTAAAGAAAAGCCAGAAGATACAAATAATAAAACTATAATAATAACTGAAAACCCAAAAGAGGATTTCTATAAATTACTCGAATATTTTTATCCACAAAAAGAAATTGAATATGGAACAATTAAAAATTCAGCCAAAATAGATTCTTCTGCCGAAATTTCTAAAACTGCATTTATAGATGAATATGTTGTTATTGGTAAAAATTCTAAAATTGGCGACAATACAATAATTAATGCTGGCGTTGTAATTGGAGATAATATTTTAATTGGCGATAATTGCCGTATATTTTCAAATACTTCTATTCATGATGGAACAATAATAAAAAATAATGTCATTATAGGTTCAAATTGTGTTCTAGGCACCGATGGTTTTGGATATCGATTAATTAATGGTCGACATATAAAAATACCTCAAAAAGGAAATGTTGTAATAGAAAGCAATTGCGAACTTGGTGCTTCTGTTATGATAGACAGAGCGATACTTGGTTCTACAAAAATAGGCGAAGGATCAAAAATAGATAATTTGGTTCATATTGCTCATAATTGCGAGATTGGTGAGAATACAATAATTATTGCACAAGTGGGTGTTGCAGGCAGTTCGAAAATTGGAAACTACTGCGTTATTGCAGGACAAGCTGGCATTGCTGACCATGTTGAAATTGGCAATCAAGTGATAATAGCTGCACAAGCGGGAATTATGTCGAATGCGAAAATAGAAGACAATAAAATATTATTTGGTAGCCCCGCACAAGATATTAGCCGTGAAAAATTATGCATCATAGCATATCGAAAATTACCTGAACTTTTAAAATTAATTGAAGATAAATTTGATGTTAGAATTAAAGCACCAAAATCTTAAAAAAGAGTTTAAATGAAATATGTTATAGCTGTAGTCATTGCTTCAATAGCTTATGGCTTTTTACCGATATTTGTTAAAAATGCAAGAGTGGTTGGTATGTCAGCAAATTCAATAGTTTTTTATCGATTCTTCTTCACAGCTATTGCTTGCTTTTTTATTATTCTTGCAACTAAAAAGTCATTTAAAACTACAAAAAAACAAATGATAGAAATGTCATTTTATGGAATATTTGGCACTGGTCTCACCATGCTTTTTGTTACAATGTCACTCGACTACATATCAACAGGGCTTGCTAATATGCTACACTTCGGCTACCCTGCCGTTGTAATGATGACAATGATTTTTATTTTTAAAGAGAAAGCGACACCATTCAAAATAATTTCAATTATATTATCTATAACAGGGCTTGTTATTCTAAGCCAAATAAAATCTGACGGTTCTTTGTTGGGAATTGTGCTAGCATTAATAACGACAATAACATATTCGGCATATATAATCGCAAATAAAAAGGCGTCATTTTCAAGCCTCGATACAATAGTAATTCTGTTTTATGTATCAATAGCATTATCGATATTCTTTTTTCTGAAAGCCGCAATTAGTGGTGATTTCCATTTACCGACTACAATATATGTAGCGTCAAATTTAATTGGCATATCATTAATGTGTACAGTATTTTCGCTGGGTATTTTAATGTATGGAGTAAAAAAACTCGGCTCTTCAACCGCATCTGTTCTTAATATGTTTGAGCCAACAACCACAATTATTCTTGGAATTATAATATACAATGAACATTTTAATCTTAGCATATTAATAGGCTCTTTGCTTATAATAGTCTCAACAGTTTTTATAGTTATAGATAGTCAATTAAATCCAATAGCTGAGTAATATTCTAACTATTTTTCTCGCTTTCAATTGATGCACTATATGCAGCATAAATAGTTTCTATAATTCCACTAGTAACATTACTTGCTTCAAATTCTCGAATACCTTTAATCGTAATTCCACCCGGTGTGCAAATTGAATCTTTAAGTATAGAAGGATGTGAACCTGTTTCAAGTAAAGTGGAAGATGCCCCATTAAATACTTTTGCGGCAATCTCAATAGCTACTTTTTTTGGAATACCTGACAGAGTTCCCGCTTCAGCGAAAGCATCGATTAATTTATAAACATAAGCAGGCCCACAACCAGCCATTGCATTATAAGCATGTATTTTCGACTCTTCAATTATATAAGCACTGCCTAATTTTTTAAAAATATCTTCAGCAATTTTTAGACTATGTATATCTGTAGTTTTATCCTGCACAATGGAAGTTACACCCAAACATATTTCAGAAGAAGTATTAGGCATAACTCTTATAATATTATTATTTGGAAAATGCTCCATTAATTTTTCAAGACTTACAGAAGCCAAAACACTTATAATGATAGTTTCTTTTTTTATACTTTTACTTATTTCATTAGCGAGATCTTTAATCATATAAGGTTTGACACATAAAAATAAAATATCAGAACTATTCGCAACCAACTTATTATCATTTATGCATTCAATAGCAAACCTATCTTTAATTTTTTTAGCCGACTCGGCACTTTTTGTCGAAGTGATAAAGTTAGCCTTATCAACAACTTGAGCCTTAAGTAACCCAGCAATTATAGCACTTGCCATATTTCCCACACCAATAAAACCAAATTTAAACATTTCTAAACTCATAATCTACCCCCCTATATTAAAAATTAATTAATCAGATAAAATATTAACATTACCTCTAAAAGAACTATAATCTAAAACAGAAAAGTTAGTATTTATATTATTCGGATAAATATTATAAACTAGATTTCTATTCTTAAATATTAAACTAGAATTATCATATTCCAAAACTTCAATATTGGTAGTAATATTATTTCTAAAACTTTTAGGTTTTGTAATAAAAATTGACCAAGTTGAAAAATACTTAACCTTCTCTTTCGTTTTTATTTGAGCAATATATAAAGGTGAACCCTCATCTATATTCATTTCACTAACAGACATTTCTATATCTTCATTTGCGAGTATATATATATCAGTAATAGAATTATCACCTTCTATAACAAATTTATTATCAACAGAATTATAAATTATAGGCAGTTTTGATGTAAATCTTGATGTATAATTATTATTTACCTGCAAAGTATCTTTTGTAATATCGGGTAAAACCTCAATATCATCTTTTATAATCATAATATTTGGTTTCAAATAATAGAAACGTCTATCATAATTTTTCAACTTCAAATCATAAGTATAATCTAAATTAAATTTACCATGAACATAAAGTATATTATTGAAATTAGTGCTACTATATATATATGAATAACTGCCAATATGATTAAGCATTTCTTTATCATTTACACTTATAGTAGAATGCGCAAAACTTGACTTTATATTACTATATGCACTTTCATTAGTCTGCCCACTAAACCCTGCTTCAGCTATTATTTTATCTCCATAATTATAATATTCAAATGAAAGCCTATCGTTATGATCCAATTTATGAGAAATATTAGGCTTGCTTCCTTTTCCATAAAGCGAGAAATATGCATTATTTTTATTCAAAATGTTTTCATTATATATGACAGTTTCAATATCTTTAAAATATGAATATTGAAATGGCTCTATATTTCTAAAAGGAATATCTGCATTAACTCGATGAGCATTCCAAACAAGCATGAATGGCAAATATTTTATTTCAGTATTTTCAGAGATACCAAATGTCGCATATTTTTTATATAAAATATTATTATACTCACGACTAAAAAGTTCCATGACAGAAGTTCTAGCACCACTATCAAATCGTCTATCACTTTTATAATTGATATAAGTATCTCCAACAGGAAAAGTATAACCTGAAGGATAGGCAACAACTGACAAATATTTAGCTAAATTTCTAAACTCAGGCATATCGAAATAATTAATTATACCCGCATTTTTAAGAGTTGTCGCAAGCATTAATATTGGCATTACAACTTCAAATGATGAGCCCACCGATGACTTTAATGCCCCATCTGTGCCTATAAAAGGAATGATCATACTATTTATATAGTTTAATGAAAAGTCATACCAATTTCGAACTTCACCTTCTCGCAAGTTCTCATTGTACATGGTGATACCTATAATTGCTAAAGTGCTTGCATATTTAATTGTATTAACATCTTTATAACTTGTTGGATTTTCAATTAAATAATTATATAAAACTTCGCCATTTTTAATAATAGCCTCTTTAATTTTTATAAGCTCACTTGCATCAAAAGAGTTGTAAAGCAAATCGAATGGAGCAAGTAATGAATTAGCTAAAATTACACTTGCCTCAACTTCAGAAAATCCAATTACTTCACTCGGATTAATATCAGAAATATCTTTAAGCATCGATATAGTTTCATTACGAGAAATGCTATTCGTTGGGTTAAGATAGCTATATAATGACATGATGACAGCATGCGACTCAAGTGATGAAAAAGCAAAACTATCAATACCTTGCACTTCACCTTCATATATTATTTTATTTTTAGACCATCGTCCAAGCCTATCACCCGCATATTCTTTGAAGTATAATATATTTCTCGAAAGTACATTATTATCTCTATTTCGTTTCAATCCATAAAAATACTCTAAAACATCAAGCGAAGTTTTATCGGCAAGAATGAATGGTCGAATATTTGTAATATTTATATTTTCTAAAACATTTATATTACGAGTGCTTTCATCAATAAAAAATGAATATATCGAATAACTTTCTGGCTTTCTACTATCCTCTATTTTTATATACCACTTTCCTTCTTCTAAAAGATTAGTTGTCTGTAAAAAACTTTTTCCAGTTATAGAATACGAATTTAAATCTTCAGTTTTTATTACTGATGCATTAAATCTTTCTAGTGTGGCATTTTCTATTTCAAAGTTTTTATTTTGTGATAAATAAATATTTAGTTTATCTGTATTTCTGTCGAGTAAAATGAATGGAGGATTACTACTTGCGACATGTCCGGGCTTTGGCAAATCGACTACTGGTAATTCAAGTGTTTTTTCTTTAGGTTTCTCGCCATCTTTATATTCTTTTATAGAAAAACTTACAATATCTTTAGTATCAATATCTCCAATAGTTTCTATTTTTATATATGCTTTGTTAATTTTTTTAGTAACATCAATATTTGGACTAAAGTCGGATGCATTAAAATCGGTATAGACATCCACATTAACCAAAGGCTCTTCGATTATATTTGTATATTTATTTTCACCATCAGACAAAACTAAAGACATAGTTAATACTCTATTGTCTGATTGAATATTATAAATAAATAAAATATTTTGTTCAAAGGATTTAGCTTTTCTAAGATTAACTTCAACTTCTTTTGGATATATCTTATTATATTCTGGATATCCAATTGTATAAAACTCAGTCTTTTTATTATAGCTCACATTAATTTCATAGGAATTCTTTCCGCGAGAACAACTCGACAGTAAAACTACCATAAAAAGCAACAAATAAATACATTTCTTCATAAACAAAACCCTTTTAAAATAAAAATTAAAAACCATTTATTCCATTCTCACTCTATGTAAACCTCTTAAATAATAGGTAATATCTTGTATATTCTTTTCAATCATTTCTTTATATTCTTTTGGTAAATTTTGATCTCTAACCAAAGTAAACATATCGAGACCTTCTTGCAAATTTCCTAAAAGCGTTATACGTGCAGCATTTTTAAGAATCTTTTTATACTTCGAATAATACATATTTTCAGGCATATTATCAAATCCATAAGTAATAACAAGCTTATGCTCATAATCATCAGCATCACTTGATAATTTAAGCCTCATTGTCGGCACTTCACTCGCAGGACGTGATACAGCTTCTGGCTTTGTAAGCATAGAAGAACTTTCTTCTTCAGTCCTTTCTGTGTTCGTATTAGAAGGAGCAACTCTTTGTTCGGGTGCTACTGGTGCTGGTGCTTCCGACTGTGGTTCTAAATTTTCCGACTTACTTTCTGATGAAGGAGTTTCCAAAGGCTCTGTCGGTAATTCAGTTGGAGTAACTTTTCCTTCTTTTTTATTTTTAAATTTAGCAATAACCTCATCAATAGCTTCTCTAAGTTCAGGGTCTTCCAAAATGCTAGGGTCATCCATTAATTGACCTTTAGTCATTGCTTTCGATATAAATTGAGCCGATTTCTCAAGTGATTTTTTTATGGTCGAAATATTGTCTCTTTCTTTTCGTAATGATCTCTGCTTTCGTTGAAGTCTTTTTCCCTCTGCCTCTATTTTTTTAATTAAACCAGCATTTTCTTTTTTCACTTCGGATGATACTTGAGATGACTTCTGTTCGATATTATTTGTTAATTTTTCAACTTTACTAGTAAGATTTTTATTCAAACTTTCAGATTCTTTAACTTCTCTTTTTAAGCTAGATATAGTTTCAGAATTATCTGCATTAAGTTTAGATATAGTCGATTTAAGTTTTTCTATTTCGTCGCTGTCTTTTAAATTAGTTTTTTGGGTTGATTCAAATTTTTTAACTAATGAATTATATTTTGTTTCAAGTTCTTTTTCTTTAGCAGTTATCACCTTTTTATATTGAAGCTCAAGATTTTTAGATTGCTTCTCACTATCAGAAAGTTTTTTTGTAAGAATTTTTATATCTTCTTTTGAACTGGACGCTTTGCTACTTTCTTTTTTTAATAGATTTATTTCCGCATTAAGCTCTTTGAGTGTAGCTTTTAATTCCGTATTATCTGCACTAGATGATACATTTTTTTTAGTCGACATATTTTAATTACCTAAAAAGCAAATTTTAACCTTATTTCTATTTACGGAAATATTTGAAAAAACTTATAAATAATATATAATTACAATAATAATTTTTTAAGTACAAGGAGTTTAAAGTGAAAACAGTTGTTGGAGTATCCGCTAGCATAAACTTTGAGGTCAATGAATTTTATGCTAACTCATTCATAAGCACAGCATATACAGATTCTATAATTAGAGCCGATGGCATTCCTCTAATTTTTCCTATTTGTAATAATGAAAATGTTGTAAAAAAAATGGTAGAAAGTGTTGATGGTGTTTTGCTTTCTGGCGGTAGTGATATTCATCCATTTTTATTTAATGAAGAACCTATCAAAGAAATCGGAACCATTTCACAAGAAAGAGATTTTTTAGATTTTAAAGTTTTGCAGTATGCCGTTGAAATGAAAAAGCCTGTCCTTGGAATATGTAGAGGACATCAAGTTATAAATGTTTTTTTCTCGGGAAATATTTATCAAGACATTTCATCTCAAACATCATCACAAATAAAACATGCACAGAGTGCCCATACTAATTTAGCTACGCATAAAATTAATATCAAAAAAGATTCCTTTTTATATGATATATTTGGCGATAGTGCTGAAATTAACTCATTTCATCATCAAGCAATAAAAGATGTAGCAGATAAATTTGATGTTATTGCGACATCCAATGATGGTATAATCGAGGCTATCGAATATAAAGGTGATGAGTTCATCGTTGGCACACAATGGCATCCTGAAAAAATGACAGAAAGTAATGAGAAAATGCAAGAAATATTCAATAGATTTGTTGAAAAGTGTAAAAATAGTGGATAATATAATCAATAGCTTAGAAAGCGTATTACTTAATGCTGGTATTACTAGACGTATTATAGAAATAACATTACGAATAATAGTTGCGAGTATAGTTGGTGCTATCATTGGCATGGAAAGAGAATATCATCAAAAACCGATTGGCGGTCGCACTACTAGTATAGTATGTATGGCGGCTGCCATTTTGTCTTGCTATGAGGAAATGCTGATATACAAAGTAATAGCTATTAATGCGGAGTTAATAGAACAAGGCTCAAAGACAATTATAAGCACCCCTGCTCTAACAAGGATAACTGCACAGATAGTATCAGGAATTGGTTTTCTAGGTGCGGGTATGATTCTTTACACTCGTGGAAAAGTGTATGGCATCACTACAGCAGCAACTATTTGGGCTACAGCATGTCTAGGCATAGTTATTGGATCAGGGCAGTGGCTACTAGCTTTTATAGGCTTTTTTGGCATAATGACTAGTCTATTTATGTTTCGATTTTTTATACCATTTATAACACGTAAAAAAAACTTTATTAGTAAATATGTCATAATGCATACGCATGATAATCCATTTGAACTTGATCTTAATAAATTTGGGATAAAGGTAATTCATTCAGAAGTGATAAAATGGGTTCAAAAGAACGACTCTAAATGTCCTTATATTTTAAGTAAAATAAAAATTATTACTCAAAGTGATGACGATGCAAGTATAAAAAGTATAATGGAATTTTTAGAGATAAGAGTTGTTGCAAAGCTAAAATACTCTAAACAAAGTTTTTCAATACCAGACGATAATTAATCGATTATAATAACTACTTTAGAATCTCTTATCGCTTGTTTAAGCTTTGGAGTACTTAAAACTATACTAGCATCTTCATTGCCTATTACTAAATCCCCACCCAAACGTCCACGGGGGTTCCAAGCAACTACATGAAATGGATTTTTACCCAAATCATCATAAACTTTATTTATATTTTTAATATCTTTAGTGTAGCGAACAAAACCATGTTTACCCATAGTATTATTAGTGCTTTTACTTACGAATGATATATTATGAATCATATTTCCATCTACATCATATATAGTTGGAAAAAGTGATGGATTAAAACCTATATTTCTAGCATCAATTACAAGTGAGTCATAACTATCTCCAACCTCAAAATATGTAACAACTGGAAGAGGTTCATAAGAATCCGAATCATTTATATATCTTTGTATTATATTATTTTCCATATCACCGATTAAGTCTAAAGCCATAACAACTTTAATACTTGTTCTTGTCGGATATGAAATACTTACAAGCCTAGATTTTTTAGACTCATCCAATGAATATGCTTGTAGATAAATGTTTGCACTAAGAAAATCATAAACAGTCTCATCGCCATTAAATAATACATTGCATAATTCTTGATATATTAATTTAATAGTTTCTTGTTCTGCTTGTGATTGTAACATTAATTGAGCCTCAGAAGATATGGCATTTCTAGCGCCAAAATCTGCCACTGCATCAGAATATATTGTGTATGTTGTAAAATCGACTGATGGTTTACCTATGCTTACAGATATATTCTTGTTAATATCGCCTATTATAGTTTGAGAAGAAACGATCAGACTAATAAATAAAAATAATACTGTTATATAAGATTTCATATTAATATAATCGGAACAAATTGAAATTATTATATAAAAAAATATTTTATAAATTCCAATAAAAAAAGGCTTAAAAAAATAATTTTAAACCTTTTTGAATATATATATAATAAACTTAAAAATCTATCTTTTTAAATTTACAAGAGTCGCAAGTAAACTATCACTAGTCTGTACAGCTTTAGAATTCATTTCATAAGCTCTTTGTGCTACAATCATATCAACCATTTCATCAACAACTTTAACATTACTCATCTCTAAAAAGCCCTGATGAATCTTCGCTTGTCCATCCATACCAGCCATACCATCAATAGCAGGGCCACTAGCCTCACTCTCTATAAAAAGGTTACCACCAATAGAAAGAAGACCAACTGGATTTGTAAATCTGGTTAGTGCAATATCACCAACTTGCACCGACTCATCACTGTCGCCAGTATAAGCTTCTATATTTCCTTCCTTTGAAATAGAAATCTTTTCAGCTATAAAATTTTCAGGTAATATAGTTTCAGGTAATAGTTTATATCCATTAGCTGTAACAACTTGTCTGTTAGAGTCAATCTTAAAAGTACCGTCACGTGTATACGAAACGCTACCATCAGGCATTTCTATTTTGAAAAAACCTTCTCCTTCCAAAGCAAGGTCAAGTTTATTACCTGTCGCCTGTAAAGACCCTTGGTCAAACATCTTTTGAGTCGCTGATACTTTAACACCAAGTCCAACTTGAATACCTGTCGGTGAAACTATATCCTCGGTCGATGTAGTGCCAGCTGTTTTCATCGTTTGATAAATTAAGTCTTCAAAGTCGGCACGATTTTTTTTGAAACCTGTTGTATTTACATTTGATAAATTATTCGCAATAGTATCAGTTTTAAACTGCATTGCATTCATACCACTCGCTGCTGTCCATAGTGAACGTAACATAAAAAACTCCAATTTATAATAAAGTTATTACATTCTCGGAGTTTGAGCATTTTGCTTTATATAAAAATACCCCGCCTAAAATAATATTAAACGGGGCAAATAAAAAATAATTTATTAATTATAAATTAGATTATTGTTTATCATAACTTGAAAGCTTTGAAGGAGTTGCTATATATCCTTCAAAACTAAACTCATTATTTTTTCCTTCGATTTGTGTTACAACAATTGCGGTAAGTTTACTACCAGTAGGAGATTTCTTAATTATATAATGCATTTGTCCAGTTCCATCATTCCATTCCCCATTGTAAGATGTATCACCAATCATCTCCCCATACTTACTAGATCCTTTTTCTGAGACCTTTGAAACAGTATATTTGTAAAGTTTATATCCTTTATCAGTTACTAGATTATAACCGCCTGTGTTATGTTCAAAAATCTTAGCATCAGTAATTTCTGTAAGCTCACCATCCATTACACGTTGATATATAACTTCATTATTAAAAGTAAACTTATCTCCAGCAGCAAAAGTTGAGAATGCAGCACTTTGAGATTGTAACGAAAGTTTATTTATTTCAGTATCTAAACCAGAAGTTCTAGTTCTACTTGGATTATAAGAGAATGTCCCATTCAATACTACGGCTTCAGCCATTTTTAATTCAGTAAGTCCCTTATCTAAATATAAAATACTACCAAAATCTTTTCCATCTGTTTTTTCTGAAGCATAATATTTAACCATATCTGAAATATTAACAAGCTTGCCATTTGCTTCATTCAAGCCTTCATTTAATTTTTCACTAGCATCTGGTATTGCTTGCTCTTCGTCAGGGTTGATACCATTCGAACAAGCCAAAACAAACAGTAACAAAATTGTCATCATCGCAAAAATCTTTTTCATACATAAACTCCTAAAAATATTAAATTTATAGATGATTACTCACCTATAAAGAATTATATATTGTTTAATTATTTTATCAATAACTAAACATAATTTTTTAAAAAATACCCCGCCTAAAATAATTTATTCATTAATTAAATATTAAATCAATATATTTAACTAAAAATATAGCAAGAATTATTAAAGGCAAAATATAGCTCGCATAAAATTTTAGTTTATCAGAAAATAATAACCCCTCACCAGTGTTAACTTCTTTGATGAAATTACCCCAACCCCAGCCCATATTTCTAGTACAAAAGAATAATGTAACCAAAGCACCCAAAGGTAGAATATTATTACTTACGATGAAATCGAGCAAATCTAAAACGACAGTGCCTTCTCCCAAAGGAGCAAATGATGACCATACGCTAAATCCTAAAATTGTAGGGAAAGCTAAAACAAAAAGAGAAATTCCTAAAATAACAGAACTCTTTTTTCTCGACCAACCATATTTATCCATTACAAATGAGTAAACATTTTCCAAAACTCCAATAATAGTTGTTAAAGCAGCCATAGATAAAAACAAGAAAAACAATGCTCCCCAAAAATTACCAAAAGGCATATTGTTAAATATACTAGGCAAAGTTACAAAAGCAAGCCCAGCACCTTGACCCGGGTTTATATTGAAAGCAAAACTAGCAGGAAAAATTACAAGACCCGCTAAAATTGCAACGAATGTATCGAGAGCTACAATAATTATAGCATCATTAGTAAGCCTTCTTTTTTTATCAATATAACTTCCAAAAATAGCCATACCACCCTGCCCCACACTAAGCGAGAAAAATGCCTGTCCTATAGCCGCATAAGCAATAGCGACAAAACCTGTAATGCCACCACCAAACATCTTTCCGAAGTCTGGAATTAAATAAAACTTAAGCCCAGCCATAGCACCGGGTAGCGTTAAAGACCTTACTATAAGCAATAGAAGCAAACAAAAAAGTGAAGTCATCATAATTTTACTTGCACGCTCAACACCCTTTCTTAGTCCAAATGAACATATAATAATTCCTAAAAATAAACTAACAGTCATCCAGAAAATTAATGTAGCAGGGCTTTGTAGAAGTCCACCAAAAAAACCACCTATTTGCTCTGGAGCTAGATTATTTAATTGACCTGATGCAGTGAAATACACATAAGACATGCACCATCCACACATAGTTGTATAAAATGATAATAATAAAACATTTCCAAGAATTTGAATATATCCTATCTTACTCCATATCTGACCTTTTTTTTGTAGCACCTTAAAAGAATTAGCAATATCATGCCTGCCAGCACGTCCAACAGCAAATTCCATAATCATAGGTATGAGACCTAAAACTGCTATAGAAATTAGGTAAAGTAAAACAAAAGCACCCCCACCATATTGTCCTGTAATATAAGGAAATCGCCACACATTACCCATACCAACGGCACAGCCTGCCGATACTAATATAAAACCTAGCCTGCTCCCAAGCTGTTCTCTATTCTTCATACAAATACCCCTTAAAAATTGCTTTACTCTAACAAAGTATGTCTATTATATTGATAATAGTACTTCATGTCAATATTTTTTATTATATATAGTAAAAAATAAAAAACTTTTTTTCTATTAAAATAAATAATTGAAAATAGATTTTTTTTAATATAAAATTAGATTATCTTTTAAGGATTTAATATGCAAAGAATATGGCAGTTTGACGATTATACTCACGTAATAGAAATTATATCCGCCTCTAAAGTGAAAAGAACATGGCTTACAAATGATAAAAATATTATAAAAACGCCTCCAAAGTCTATAAAAACGAAATACTTAAATGAAATAAATGAGATGAATTCTATAATAAAGCAAATAGAAAAAACTATAACTTTACAAAAAAATCGGTTAGATAAAATATTTCTCATCAATCGATTTATGGATATTAATCATTTTAATAAATATTACATAATTCACCCATTAATGACGATTTTTACACAGGTATTAATATGGAATTTTCACTTTGATGATACTGTTGAAAGTGCTATTTTTCATAATGATAATTGGATTAATGCTTATGAAAAAAAAATTAATATAAACGATGCGAGAGAAGTTAGTCTATGGCATCCTATTAATAGCGATTTAGAAACAATACAAAAGTGGCGAGAAACTATATCGAAAAATGAGATAAAGCAAGCATTTAAGCAGGCGTTTAGAGAAGTCTATATTGTTACAGATGCTGAAAAAAGCACAGACACTTATTCTTTAAGAATGGCATCACATATATTAAAACAAAATCAATTTGGCATGCTTACAAAATTACGAAATTGGAATTACTCCATGATGGGTGTTTTTTATAATAGTAAAGATAAGCATATAGCGGAACTTGACATAGAAAGCTATAATATAAAAGCTGAATTTACACTCGAGAGAATTGATGCTCAAGTCAATAATTTTTTAATATGCGATTATGTTACAACTAATGAATTAAAATTTATAGATAAAAATAATTCATCAGTGTTGAAATTAGATAATATTGACAAAATAGTTTTTAGCGAAGTTATGAGAGACATCGATTTATTTGTGGGTGTTTCAAGCATTGGAAGCGACCCTATGTGGATTTATGGAGATAATTCTAATGAACATCGTGAGTATTGGAATAATTATTCATTTGGAAAATTATCTGAAATTGCTAAAACTAGAAAAGATACATTAAAAAATATTATACCAAAATTAAAAATATCTGAAGCATGTTCTATAGAAGGAAACTTTTTAATTATTGAAGGTAAAATTAGAAAATATAAAATACATATAGGCAGTACAAATATTTTAATGTATCCTAATGACGAATATTTATGCATCGTCGCTGATAAAACAAAAAAAGATAATACAAATAATTTGTTCATTCCGTTCGATGATGACACGGCTATATCGATTATTATTTCAAAAGCATTTTTATTATACGATGATGATAAAATTACAGATAAAACAATAGTTAGTCAAATACGAAGAAGTTATTAAACTAAAATATATTTATATTAAGAATTATCTTTAGTTTTGTTAATGCCAGTAGCGCCCTTAACTAATTTTTCATAACCAAATAGATAGCCATCATCTATTAAGTAATAAAACCCAGATACGAAATAAAATGCTTCTGTTAACGCTTTTAAGACTGTGTATCCATTGACACGTTTTTTATAATCGCCTAAAGTATTTTCAAATTTCAAAATATCATCAGGGTTATCGATAATTCTTTCACGCTCTTCTTTATCTAAAAATAATGCGTCAAGATTAGACTTAAGAGGCTTTACCATATTAAAAATAATATTTCTCAAATTTTTAAATAAATAATCACGCTGTGCATTTTTATCTGTAAGCAACATTGCTCTATGTTCAAACTTTAATTCACTATTATTTTCTATAATATTTATTTCATTAACTAAAGTCGCATATTCTTTAAACTTAATATTCATATCAGTTACATTTAATAAAATATCAGAAAACCTAGTTTGATAATCAGTTTTCACTCTATTATCATATAAAACATTATATTTAACACGATTAGAAATAAATAAATCTAAATACTCTCTATCTAGTAAATCAATAATCATAGTCATTATATATATTTTATCATTACTATCAATATTATAACTCGATATATTTAAAGCATCATCTAATTTATCCCTATTGGTATTTATAAGATGCTCTATAAGTTTAACCCCAATAGAGTTTATTTTTAAACTTCTAATTTCTTCTTCAGTTTTTTCTTTTACAACATCTTGCTCTTCCAAAGAATAATCAGAATCTTTCTTTTGAGAAGAATTATTTTTTAATTTATTTCTTTCTCTTTCTATAGTATAGGAGCCAAAATTATCCGCATCTGTTAGATTTAAATAAAATGACAAAGAGCTTATGTTATTAAAATTTCTACTAGAAATAAACTGCATAAGAACCAAAAGTTTTGGATAGTATTTTGAGTAAATAATATCTATTGACCTGTTAAATGAAGAAATTCTAACATTTGTTACAGTTTTATTTATACCCATAATATGACAGTAAGACAAGATAGACTTTTCAGATATATCTTTAAGCCTACTAATATGTGGATATAATATATATAATGGTTTAAAAATATCTTTTAATATTTTTTCCCATTTTTTAGTAAGATAAATATAATTAGGATTAGAACGATGATGTTCTAAAAATTTATTATATAAAACTTCATCATATAAATTTAAAGCCCGCTCTAACAATTCTAAATCATCTAAATTAGCAAATGATCCCATTATTCGATTACGCTTCACTATAGCCTCTTCTTCTGAGTCAGAATAAGGATTAAGTAAATTATATACAATAGAATCCATTTCTAATAATGCAGGTACAATAACTTTATCTAAATGATGTAAAAATTTATAACTTATTGCTGTTCCAGAAAAATTGATAACTCCAGTTGCTAATGCAGGATACCATAATGATAATCTAGAAAAAAAGTCTAATGCTGGAGCTTCTACGTCAGCAGTAGTTACACCATTATTTTGAACTCTCATTCGCCTTAAATTTATTCTTTTTTCTTCTTCTGTTTCAATGACATCAATGCCTCTTGACTTTTTATTAGGTTTAGCAGTAGAAGTGTTTTTACTAGATTGATTATCCCTACTTTCACTTCCAACTTTGCCACCATGCTCTACAAATTTATCATAAAGCTTAGCCCTATCATTTTTGCTCAATGAATCTACTTGAAGATTCTGTTTTGTTTTATCAATTTTGCTCATAAAATATACCTTTCAAACTCTACTCTCTATGTACAGTAACTGCATTCCCTTGATTTAATGCCATTGTAGTAATACTAGCTACTTGCACATGTCTAGGTCTTGTGATAACATACTCAATATTATCGGCTATATCTTCGGCATAAAGAGGATGAATTCCTTTGTATACCTCATCAGCCTTGTTTTTATCGCCTTTAAATCTAACAGTAGAAAACTCTGTATCAACCAAACCGGGCTTAATATTACATACCTTTACAGGCTTATCCATTAAATCCATTCTTAAAGCATCGCTAAACATTTCTACAAATGATTTAGTCGCACAATAAATAGCTCCACCTGCATATGGCGTATCTGAAGCCACTGATGAAACATTAATAACAAACCCATCATCACTTTTAAGAATTAAAGGAAGTACAAGCCTAGTCAATAAAACTAAAGACTCGCAATTCACTCTAACCATTCTTAAAGTATCTTCTGGTAATGAATTGTAATACATATCTCTGTTAAGTGCCAAGCCAGCATTATTTATAAGAATATCTATTTTATCATACTTTTTTGAAACAATATCAAAAGCATCATAAATATTTTTATCTTCACTTAAATCAACTTCAAGAACAAAAGCATCGATAGAATAAGAGTTTTTAAGTTCAAGGCTAAGTTTATTTAGTCTTTCCACTCGTCTACCTGCAAGTATCAAATTGACACCATTCGAAGCAAGAACTCGAGCAGTAGCCTCACCAATACCAGAACTAGCTCCTGTAATAAAAGCTACTCTGCCTTTTATATTTACTTTAGCCATAAAATTTCCTTACTTATTTTTTACCATCAACTTCATCTAAATAATTTTCTATAAGTTTATCCAATTCACTTTTCAAATTTTTAGATTTAAGCTCTAAAACCACTGTACTGTTTTGATTCGAGTCCCACTTACTTTGTACAATGCTAACACCACGAATGCGGCCTGAAACAACTTCTTCTATAACCGCTTCATTTATAACGCCCATGTCTGTAGAGCTTCTAGAATCTATATAAGAACCAACAATTTTTGAAACAATTCTATTTTTAGCATCCAATTCGGCTGCTTTTCTTGAAGTAACTTCTCTTTGAAATTTATCTGTCATGTCTTCAGGTGCTTTGCCCATACCCATGACACGGAATGTATCATTATCAATCCAACCTTCTGGGCTACTTTTACTAACACCAGTTCCGCAAGAAACTAAAATCATAGAACATACTAACATTGAAATAATATATCTTTTCATAATAACTCCTACAATAAAAAATACATACTATATCAAGTATATACAATGTTATTTATATTTCAAGAACTTTAAAAAACAAAAATAATATGACTTAATATAATTATAAATTATTGAAGAAAAAATAATTCTACTATATATTAACACTATTATGGAAAAAGATGAATTTACATTAATAAAAGAAATCGAAAAATTAGTCACAAAAAACAATAAAAACTTTACAGACATTGGCATAGGCGATGACTGTGCTATTATAAAAACTTTAAGCGAAAAATATGATATTTTAATTACGAAAGATATTTTAGCTGAAAATGTTCATTTTGATTTAGACTATTATTCTTTTTATGACATAGGCTATAAATCGGCGATAGTTAATATCAGTGATATAATCAGCAAAGGTGCTAAACTTTCATCTATGTTTATAGGGCTTTCTATTCCTTGCTACATAAAATACGAAGATATTATCCAATTTTATAAAGGCTTTAACAAGGCATGCTCAAAATTTGACGCATCAATTATGGGTGGAGACACAACAAAGTCGAAAAAATATTTTTTTATATCAGTTACAGCATTGGGTAAAATAGAGAAAAACAAATCGATTCTACGCAGTGGCGCTAAAGATAAAGATAATATTTATGTTCTTGGTCGTTTGGGTGAAAGTAGCATAGGCCTTGATATACTTCAAGGTAAAAAGATGGGTAATAATAAACCAGAAATACAAAACATTATAAAAAAAGAAGAGTGTATAAAAAAGCATTTAACACCTCAACTATTTTTTGACAAATGGCAGGAAATAATAAAAAATTATACTGTAAATTCATCTATAGATATAAGTGATGGTTTGCTACAAGATGCCTCTCATATCGCAAAAAAATCGAACGTACTAATCAAAATATATAAAAACTCTAAATGGAATAATGTAAATTGTGAATTTAACAAAAATATCGACAAAGAATTTTTATTGAAAAATATACTCGCAGGTGGAGAAGATTATTCAATACTTTTCACAAGCCCAGATAATATAAAAGAAGAAAAAAATCTAATAAAAATAGGTTTCATTGAGAGCATTAAAAAAAATGAAAAACCTCAAGTATTGCTCATCGACGATAATAATTCTTTAATAGATCATAATTATGCAGGGTTCAATCACTTTTAAATAAGTACTAATATTAGAATAAACTATTGACAAAGTAGTAGTTTTTATATAGAATTAAAAGTCAATAAAAATTAGCATTATAGGAGTTTTATATGCCTACTTATGAATATAAATGCAGTAAATGTAATATAGATTTTGAAGAAGTTCAATCGATGAAGTCAGATCCAGTTGCTTCTTGCCCTGAATGTGGCGAGCAATCTAAAAGAGTATTTTCTCTTGGCGGTGGCATCATATTTAAAGGTTCGGGATTCTATGTCAACGATTATAAAAATAAAACAAAATCATCAGAATGTGCTTCTTGTCCATCTAACTCAGAAAAATAAACATGAATAAAAAAATATCAATATTAACTTCACATAAAGACGAAATAGCAAACTTCTGCGAGAGTGTTTCGTATCCTAAATTTCACGCAACCCAAATAGTAGAATGGATATTCAAAAAATATGCTGTTACTTTTGACGACATGTCGAATGTGCCAAAAGAATTAAGAATATTATTGGATGAAAAATATTATATTCACAGTTGCAAAATAGAAAAAATTGACGTAGATGCATATGATACACAAAAACTTTTAATATCATTACATGACAATAAAAAAATAGAATCGGTAATAATGTCGAAAGATGATAAAGTTTCATTCTGTCTTTCTTCACAGGTTGGATGTGCGTTCAGATGTTCATTTTGTGCAACTGGAACTATGGGCTTCACTCGTGATTTAACTACAGAGGAAATTTTAGCACAATTCGCTTTAATGCGTTCTATAACTAAAAGAGTTACAAGCGTTGTTTTTATGGGCATGGGTGAACCTTTGGCTAATACGAACAATCTATTTAAAGCTATAGATATAATAAATTCATCTAGGGGATTTAATCTAGGTATCAGACATATAACAATATCAACCGCGGGTGAAGTTGTTGGTATAAAACATTTAATTGAAAGAGACCTTGATTGTCGACTTTCTGTTTCGCTACATTCTCTTAAAGATGAAGTTCGAAATGAGATTATGCCAATAAGCAGAAGATATGCCCTTGACGATTTAATCAGAATGCTTAAGCGTTATAGCGAACGTGGCAAAAGAATGATAACTCTTGAATGGACTTTAATCGAAGGTGTTAATGATTCGGTAAATGATGCTTATCGAATTGTAAACTTAAAAAAAGAATTCCCATTCAAAGTAAATATAATTCCACTAAACCCTGTCCCGCACTATAAAGGGAAATGTCCGAGTAAAGATAAAATGGTACGTTTCAAATCTATTCTACATGATAACGGTGTTGAAGTTGTGGAGCGTTATAAAAAAGGACGTTCAATATCGGCTGGTTGTGGACAGCTTGTTATAAAAAATAATTAATTATTTTTAGATAGCCGATTTTTATTGAATATTTTATTACTCATTATATAACTTTATTTGCTTACTTTAAAAAATGGAATATTTTCTGCTGAAAGTCTTTTACGAATTTCTTCTATATTTCTATTATCATCAGGCAAATCGACTCTAACGACATAAGATGTGTTGCCATCTTTTAAGTCCTCTTTTATATATGAGTTATATCCGATATCTTGAATTATTTTTTTCAAACTGTTTGCCCTTGTTGTATCTTTAAATCTACCCATTTGATATATATTATTACTACTCGCAGGATGTATTGTAATTTTGTCAGATTTTTTTTCAGCCATTACTTTTTTATCATTAGTTTTTTTAGGCGTATTTTCAACAAACTTAATAGTGCTAATTTTTTTTTGTGCTATTTCTCTTGAATAAGAATCTGGATAATCTCTCAATATATTATTAAATGTATTTATAGCTTTAGGCACATCTTCAGTATTTTCATAACAAATAGCAAGTCTGTACATTGCAAATGAGATGTCTTCAAAATTTTTATATCCCTTGATAAGCCTTTCATAATTACCACGTGCTTCATAATATGAGTTCATTTCAAAATAAGTATTGGCAATTCCAAAAATCACATATGGGTAGAACTTGTCATTTTTATCTAAAGTTTTAAGCATTTGTGTGTATGCTTCAAGGGCTTTTTTTTCATTATTAGTCGATATATAAACACTTCCAAGAAGCAAACTAGCCTCTTTATTAAACTCAGATTTTTTATCTTTATACATTTTTTCAAGAATTTTTATAGCATTTTTATAATCTTCATCTAAAATATAAAGATATGAAAGCTTTAAAGATAGCTCATCATGCTTGCTGTAATTAGGATATTTGTCGTATATTTTGTCAAGTTCAGAAATTGATATTTTATAATCATCTTCTTTTTGTATTTTTTTATATGCTTCATTTGCTCTATTTTCATTTGCATGCAAATTTGCTAGAAGTAAAATAAAAGCTAAAAAAATTATTTTTATATTCATTCATCACCCATTTTAATCAGATATTATGACATCATCTACAAAAATAGGTTCTTTTATTTTAGTACGTGAAAGCTTCAAATAATTACTTGTTTTATCTATTAACTTTATATTGCTATCATACGTAACTAAAAGCGATTTAGCATACTCAACTATCTCGTCTGAATTTTTGTTAGACTCTCGCATAGTTCTATATATAATATAAAAAAAAGCTTCGTTCGCAACTATTGCTCTATGATGCTTAACTTCGATACTTATAAAACTATTTATGTCATTTTCATTATCGGATAGACTTGCGTATCTATTGAGCATATCATGCTTGTCAGATAAATCTTTCATAAAAATAAAATACTTATCAAATGCAATATTATCATCACTCATTAAATCTTCTTCAATTGAAAAAACTAAATCATAATTCATATCATTATCATACTTATAATTTTTAACCTCTGACGGTTTAAAATAACTAGAAATATGCACATCATAAGGATTAATATCTCTATTGTCATAATCTGTTTCAATCGATAACAAGCCTTGCTTTAGAGCCACAAATGTTACAACACTTTCCATAAATTGCATACTAAAAGCAGCTTTGTCAATAAAAACACTTGCAGTTGCTGAATGTATACTCACATTATTTTCATCACTCGACTGAACAAATGCCTCAATCCTGCCACTGATTAAAGAAATAGATACCATTTTATTATTATCAAATGAAAAATACATATTATTTAACAGGATAGAACTTGCTGGCGACAGAAGTATCCTTCCTATTATTTTACTATCTACATTAATAGATACTATAATCATCGATGTCGAATCTGTTCGAATAATAGAATCTTCTTCAATTATACTACCACGAAAAGCTCTTAATGTATCAGTCGCACCTTTTTTTTCAATATAAGCTATACCGTCAATTTTTTCTATAATCAAATTGCATTCTTGAGATAGTAATAGGCTATTACTTAATATTATTAGAAATAAACATATAATTTTTTTATTCATAATTTAATATACCAAAATATATACACTAGTAAACAGTCTATATATTGACGAAAAAATATGTGGAATTATTATATTGAATTCATATCAAATGAAAAAGAGGGGTTAATATCAGAAGCATTCTTAAATGCTTTCATAGCACTGGGTTTATCATTATTACTAATGTGAATTAAACCCATGTCATAATATAATCTTTCACTTCTTGGATAAATATCAAGTGCTTTTTCAATATATCTTAAAGCTATGCTAAAACTATTTTTTTGTTCATAACAGTGTGCAATATTAGAAACAATAAAAATATTTACTACTGGCAATTTTGCATAAACATCATGAAAGTATGAAAGAGCTTTGTCATAATCTCTTAATTTGAAATAGATAGAGCCTAATATATTCGATATTTTTATTGATGGCTTTATAGAATATGCAAGCAAAGCATAAGACTCGGCAATATTATAATCTTCTTCATTATACATTTTAAGAGAAATATTTATAAATCTTAGATAATCTTTTTGATTAAGCTTAGAATGAGAATATAAATCTAATGCATTATCGAAATACTCTTTACGTTTTTCACCATCATGCATAATCCCCATATATTCGTAAACAAAAGGGTTTTCGATATTTTGTGATATAATTCTATCGAAGCAACTAATAGCAACATCTTTATTATCATACTTCATATATAAAACGGCTATTGTATATAAAGCTTCTATATTTTTATCATCTAATAATATTATATATTCATAAAAATCAATAGCACTCTTTAATTCAGAAGCCTTAAGTGCTTTTCTAGCCTCCTCCAAAATAGGTTTTATATATTTAGTTGAGGTTTCAGTATTTTCAGTAATTTCTTTATCCATATATAATCCATACCCAAATTATTGAAATAGTCTATTTTTTATATTTTACTAATTTTTATCATAAAAAATATCTAATATATCACTTCTAAACTTAAGAAATCTATCTTCCTCGATAGACTTTTGTAATGCAACCATAAATCGCTGCATAAAACGAACATTGTGAATACTGCTTAATGTATAAAATAAAAGCTCTTTTGCTTTATCCAAATGATGTAAATAAGCTCTGCTAAAATTTTTACAAGTATAACAATCACATCCAACTTCAATTGGGCTATCATCTTTTTTATGTTTACTATTTCTAATTCTCACAGCACCATTCATAGTAAAAAGCTTTCCATTTCGTGCATTTCTTGTAGGCATAACACAATCGAACATGTCAATACCTTCCATAACACCATTTAATATATCACGTGGCTCACCCACTCCCATTAAATACCTTGGCTTATCATCAACAACATGCTTCATCATATTGCTTAAAACTTCATGCATTTTTTGAGGCGTCTCACCAACAGATAATCCACCAATAGAGTAAAAAGGAAAATTCATATCTTGAAGTACCGAGGCACTTTCACGGCGTAAGTCATCATGCATACCACCCTGAATAATTCCACCTAAATATTGATAATTAGAATTCTCTTGTGAGTCATGATAATTTTTGCATTCTAAAGCCCATTTATGCGTTTTTTTTATTGAATCTTTAACATAAGTGTAAGACGCATCATGCGGAGCACATTCATCAAAACACATAATAAAATCCGCACCAATTATATGCTGTGCTTCCATAACAAATTTTGGAGTGAAAAATAACTTAGCCCCGTCAATATGTGATCGAAACTCAACACCTTCATCTCTTATCTTTCTAAGCTTTGCAAGTGAAAAAACTTGAAAACCACCAGAATCTGTAAGCATTGCACCGTTAAAATTAGAAAACTTTTTGACCCCACCCATAGCTTTTATAGTTTCAAGCCCCGGTCGTAAAACCAAATGATAGGTGTTCGCAAGAATTATTTTACTTTCTGTTTCATGAATCATATCAGGAGTAAGAGATTTAACTGTAGCTTGAGTTCCCACAGGCATAAAAACTGGGGTATTAATTTCAACACCATTTATAGATATTTTGCCTAGACGAGCACTCGACTCATTAGACTTCTTTTTGATATCAAAATTAAAACTCATAATATACCTTTTTCAAATTAATAAAAAAATACTCCTATTAATTTTATTCTAATAGAAGTATTTTTATTTATTTTAATGTCTTATAATTTTATTTATACAGATTTATTTTTCAAATTAAGTTTACTAACAACATAATCTAAATTAACCTCAAAGTCTTTAACGCTATCATCTGAAGGAAGCTCATACATTGCATCAAGCATAATTTTTTCAAATAAAGACCTAAGCCCTCTTGCACCAGTTTTTTGTGCTATTGCTTGTTTTACAATTTCTTTTAATGCTTCTTCTGTAAGACTCAAATTTATTTTATCATATTCAAAAAGTTTTTTATATTGCTTAACCAATGCATTTTTAGGCTCTGTTAATATCTGAAGTAATGCAGCCTCATCAAGCTCAGCCAAAGTCGCAATAATTGGCAAACGACCAACCAACTCTGGTATTAATCCAAATTTAACTAAATCTTCTGTAGTAACTTGTCTCATAACTTCATCATAATTTAATGAGTCAAGAGATGAAACATTAGCAATGAATCCAAGCCCTTTTTTTTGAGTTCTATCGGCAATAGATTTTTCTATATCTATAAAAGCACCGCCACAAATAAAAAGAATATTAGTAGTATCAATTGGAAGATTTTCTTGATGTGGATGTTTTCTACCACCTTGAGGAGGAACAGAAGCAATAGTGCCTTCAATAATTTTAAGCAATGCTTGCTGAACACCTTCACCCGAGACATCACGAGTAATTGAACGAGATTCACTTCTTCGTGAAATTTTATCTATTTCATCAATATAAATAATTCCTTTTTCAGCAAGTTTGATATCGCCATTGGCATTTTGTATCAATCTTAAAAGAATATTTTCAACATCATCGCCAACATAACCAGCCTCAGTAACAGTAGTCGCATCAGCAATCGCAAAAGGAACATTTAACGTACGAGCCAGCGTCTTTGCTAAAAGAGTTTTTCCGCTACCAGTTGGGCCAACTAAAAGAACATTCGATTTTTCTAATTCAATATCTTCAGAATCTTCTTTAGCTAATCTAGATATTCTTTTATAGTGGTTATAAACTGCCACTGATAAAATTTTCTTAGCATTGTCTTGACCTATAATATAGTTATCTAATGTAGATTTT
The DNA here is from genome assembly GCA_947038115.1 of uncultured Spirochaetia bacterium. Lineage (GTDB taxonomy): Bacteria > Spirochaetota > Brachyspiria > Brachyspirales > Brachyspiraceae > CAMQVF01. The sequence continues at coordinate 15,350 of CAMQVF010000001.1, read as the reverse complement.
ATTTTTTGAGGAATCTCTATTTTTATCTCAACTTCTTTAATCTTATTCTTATTTTTTTTATCGCTTTGAACGGTAAAATAATCATTAGCGACAACAGCGCATTTATCACAAAGATACCCAGCATTGCCCTCAACAACTTTATTAAGTTCGCTTAAAGGCCTTCCACATAATGCACAAACATCCTCATTCTTTCCAGAATTATTCTTTTTAGACATCAATTAACCCTATTAAAATGAAATTAAGTTTGATATAAAGTAAACTTAAAATTCTAATTATTCTCTATGAGAAAAAACTTTATCTATAATACCGTACTCTTTTGCCTCTTCACTACCCATAAAGAAATCTCTTTCCATATCGGCCTCAATTTTTTTAGACTTCTGACCAGTATGATTAGTCATAATATCATTAAGAGTCGTTTTAAGTCTTAAAATTTCTTTAGCCTGAATTTCAATATCAGTAGCTGTTCCACGAGCACCACCCCAAGGTTGGTGAATCATTATACGGGCATTACTTGTTGCAAATCTTTTACCCTTAGCTCCACCTGTTAAAAGCAAAGCACCCGCACTCGCAGCTTGTCCAATACAAACAGTAGCGACATCAGGCTTAATATATTGCATTGTGTCATACATTCCAAGCCCAGCTGTCACAACTCCACCGGGGCTATTTATATAAAGATAAATATCTTTTTCAGCATCAGCAGACTCTAAAAACAAAAGCTGTGCTATAACAATATTGGCAACATAGTCGTCAATTTCGCCACCCAAAAAAATAATTCTATCTTTTAAAAGACGAGAGTATATATCATAACTTCTTTCGCCTCTAGTAGTCTGTTCTATAACATAAGGTATGGTCATATAAATTTCCTTCTATAATTTATAAATTAATATCCCATTCCCATCCAAAGATCTTGGTCTGTGGGAATATATGATACAGCTTTTTTATCTTTTACAGTAATATTCGATTTAACATATTCGATAATAGCCTCAGAAGTAGCCTTATTTTGAGCCTCACGCATTATGCTATGAAGAACATTTTGCTGTTCATCTTTTGGTAATTTTGTAAGTCCCATATAATTTTGATACTGATACATTTTTTCAGCATATTCCTGAACTTTAGCTTCACTCACTGTAATTCCATCTTTATTAACATCAGCGATTTTAGCCATAATTAAATCAAAAGTAATTTGTTTTTTTATAGAATCACTATATTGCTCTTGAATCTCGCTATATTTTTTACCTACTGCAAGCATATAGTCTTCCATAGTAGTTTTTTGTCTTAAAAGAGAAGTCTCTAATTCTTTCAAAGCAGACTCAATTTGTTCAGCCAAGTAACCTTTAGGAATATCTACTGAGACAGCAGCAACCAAACTATCATAAAGACTAGAATTTGTAAATTCAGTTTCAGCCTTCACTTTAGCTTTTTCTTCTAAATGCTCTTTCAAAGAATCTTTAACTTTTTGTTTGTCCTCATCAGAAGAATCATCTTTCATATCAGGCTTTTCAATTTTAGCAATAGTCATAGTAAACTTAACTTCACTATCATTTAAAAAACTAGAAAGTTCTTTACTATCACCTTTTTTAAGCCCTAAAGAATTTTTAGCATAAACTGATTCATTTTCATCATCAGAAACGACAACAGTATGCTCTTTATTATATTTTTTATTTTTCGCATCGCTAAACTCAATTTTCACACTAGCTCTATCGCCAAGTTCTGCTTTATCTTCACTTTCCACAAATTGAGAAAATCTTTTTATATACATATTATAACTGTTTTCGATACAAGAATCGTCAACTTCATAAACATCTTTCTCTAATGACAACTTTGAAAAGTCAGGAACTTGAACTTCAGGCATCTCATAATATTCATAAGTAAGAAGAAGCCCTTCATTTTCTTTATCCATTTTCGCAAGTTTAGGAGTACCAAGTGCAAATTTCTTTTCATTATCTTGAAATTCACTCCAAGCGGCCTCAACTAACGCCTCAGAAGAAGCTGACTCTAAAGCCTCTCTATGCCTTGAAAGAATAATATCTTTAGGGGCATGTCCAACACGAAAGCCCTTCATTTGAACCTTTGGTTTATATATATCTACTTGCTTATCCATTTCTTTGTTGAATAACTCTGAAGAAACCTCTACAATTAGAGTTGAAAGATCTAATTCATTTTTAGATGTTTTAAATGTAAAACCTTTTTCCATAATACAAAAAACCTTTTAATATAAAAATTTACCCCGATTGAACTACAAAAAAGTTAAGCTCTTTCGGGGTATAACTGAGCGGGAAACGGGACTCGGACCCGCGACAATCTGCATGGCAAGCAGATACTCTACCAACTGAGTTATTCCCGCAAACTTAGTAACAATTATAACAACAATATAAAAAAAAGTCAATAGTAATATCTACAATCAATATAATATTTGTAAAATAAAACACTATAAAATAGACTTTTTAAACGCTGTTATGTCTGTCGAAAATTTTAGATACAAAAAAAAGGCGCATTCTACAAAATAAGAACACGCCTAAAAAATCAAATATTTTTATTTCAATGCTTTACGCTTTAAAGGCATAGACATACATCTAGGACCGCCTCTACCACGTGATAGCTCTGAAGATGGAATAACAAGTAGATCAAGTCCAGCTTTTTCTAATTGTTTAGCTGTAATTCTGTTTCTTTCATAAACAATGATTTTACCAGGAGAAACCGCTAAAACATTAGAACCATCGCTCCATTGTTCACGAGCAGCGTCAATTGGGTCACCATTAGCACAAGATAATAATTTTACATCATGCCCAGTAACTTCAGATAAAATATTCTCTATTGAATTTGAAACCTTTGTAACATAAACACCAAACTCTTTATCAAATTCAGAATCAGAATTCTTAGCTTCTTTTGTTATATAAAGAATTTGCAAAGGCCCTTTTATCTCTGGATGAATTAAGAATTTATCATAATCAGCCTGAGTAAATACAGTATCGAGATGCATGAAAGCTCTTTTAGCAGGAATAATAAAAGCTAAAACTTCTTCAAATGACTCGGTACCAGCATTAAATATATTTTTAGCCACTTTCTTTACAGACTCTAAATCTGTTCTCTGTGAAACGCCAATAGCAAGTGTCTTAGCAGAAAGAATCAACTCGTCACCACCCTCTATTGAATGCCCTTCACCTCTTGAATACCAACGTTTAATTTCGTCACCTTTATAGTTAGGGTGATTATCAAATATATATTGAGCGAAAATTGTTTCACGACGTCTTGTAGCAGTACGCATACAATTTATAGTTATACCATGTCCCATTGTAGCAAAAGGGTCACGTGTGAAATAAAGATTAGGAAGTGGATCGCAAGCAAGAGGATAGCTCTCTTTAAGAGTAACATTAATATCCGTTGCTCTAACACCAGATATCAAAGTATCAACTAAGTCTCTGTCTGATTTAGCTGCTATATGATTTCTAATTTTGTCTTCAACTTCTTTACTTTCTAAATTAGCTTCAGAAAGAAACTGATTTACAAAAGTATCACGAAGCCCTTTGTTAAGACTTAAAGTCTCAGCCATAAGTTCTTCTAAATAAATTACTGTAGTACCATGACTTTTCAAAGCATAAGCAAAAGCATCATGCTCTCTTTGTGCTATATCTAAATCTGGCACATCATCAAATAGAAGTCTTTCTAAATGGTCTGGGTGAAGATTCGAAATCTCTCTACCCGGACGATGTAAAAGAACTGTTTCCAAATCACCTATCTCAGAAAAAACGGAAATACGCCTGTTAGAATCATTATCCATGACAAACTCCTAATAATAGAATTTAGTTAGACACCATAAAGATATTTAACTACAATCTAATAATAACAAATTTATGTAATTTATCAAGATAAAAAATATATATAAAGTCTAGAATAATGACAAGAAAGTCTATTTTATATTTTATTAAGATTATTTTTAAGGAGAAACCCAAACATCCACTGGTTCTTTAGGTTTTACTGGCTGTATGTCCTTTTTTACTGGCTTTCTAACTGTTACTAACTCTTCATCTTCTGATAAATCTAATGACTCCACAGTTCTTGAAGACGGTATAAAATTACTTCGTTCCTTGTCTGTAGGAGTTAAAGCTGATAATGGCATAGTGAATCGGATGTCAAGTGATTCAAATATAAAATTTTTATCAAGACTTATAGAACCTTCAAGAAGAAAATCGGTAGCAATAGGTGCAAAAAAACCTATTTGAGTTTTCATGTCATAATCAAAAGAACTACTGCTAGCAGATACTTTGCTTTCGACAAATTTCTGATTTTGTATAACACCATAAGAAGAAGTTTCATAATAGTCAAAGTCATAAAAGAATTTCACATGAGTAGCAAGCAATATACCAACAGGCCATGCACTATTATATATCTGAAAACCAATTGGCGTATAGAAATAAACTTGGTGATGATATATTTCTCTAGCATCATAAGGTGACATACTAGGGTCTGTAACAAGAGTTGAAGTAAATGTTGAGCCTGTCTGCATAGGGTCTGAATCTAAAGAATAACCTACCTGTGGATAAGCTCGAAATAATACATATTCTGTGTCTTGTAAAGCTTGGAATGAAAACCCAATACTAAAATCATAGTCGACAGCAAGACCATAAGAATTCTTATTCAATGTAACTAAAGGTATTTCAGTATTAGTTGCAGATAGTGATGCATATGAAATAGATCTATCATCAATCATATTTAATGATTTAACGCCTATGCGAGTATCAAGTCGAAATTCTACTGAATAAGGAATTATTTCATATCCAAAAGTATAGCTTAAATATGTTGTAAGAGAAGATCTACTATCTAAATCTAAATCAGTATCTTCGATAATATTATTAGTGCTTAATGTAAAGCCATTACTATTAATTACTTGTCGAGAATCTACACCAATTTCAAAAAGATGCTTAAAAACTCCACGTTTTATATAAATAGGAATTGCAACATTTATATCGTAAAAAGTAGAATTATAATTAAACGAAGAAAACTTTGTATTATCGATAGTAGTCATATTAGTAAAAATAGAACTTCTATCGTTATAATCAAAACCAAATTTTAAACCTGTAGATATGAGGTCATATATATCTATTAAAAAATCTACATTAAAACCTATATTATTAGCTCTCAAAGGAGTTTTATATGAATAGTCTGTTTGACTTAGTCCATCTGTATCAGTAAAAATAAGTAAAGTATCTTGTGTGTTTGTAGGTGAAAACTTAAAGTTACCAGAAATAGTAAATGGAAGATCCCCTGCGTTATAGTATCCAAAGTTAAAATCTACAAAAGAATTAGTAGCACGAGTACCCACAGGATTAGACTTTAGGTTTAAAAAAATTATATCTTCTACAAAATCACTATAACCACTTGTAAACGCATTATCATATACAGACTGCACTATATCTTGCTGACTTGGAAAAAGATTAAACACACCATTAGTAGATAAATCAACTGTAGAATAAGCGGTAGTAGATATTGTAATAAAAAGTACAATTAGTATTTTTTTCATATTTTATCCAAAAAAATAATATTATCAATCATAAACTTAGATTGCATGTTAATAGTAAATTTAATTAATAGCAATCATAAAATTATTTTTTTATAATATAGATTGACAGAATCATTATTAATTTATAGAATTAAAAATAATATGAATATAAACATAGTAGAAACAACAAATGCATTACAACTAATACATAAATCCTTACATATTAGTAGTATAAATACGCTAGAAATAATGCATGCATTGCAACATATACCTGAACCATTCTCTATTGATGGCATAATAAAAGCTTTTGAAAAAGAATTAATCAAACTTAAAATATCGAATAAGATATCTGTGTTCTTCGATAAAAATTGTGAATTAAACCCCAAACTATGGTATAGCTCATTAGCATTCGATAAAATAAATAATTATGAAGATTTATCATTATACGCTCTAAAAAATAAAAGCATAAATAAAGAAAATAACAGCATAGCTTTTCCATTAATGGCTCGTAATGTATATTTTGGAGTTATTATAATAAATAACGAAAGTGAAATAAATCTCGAAACGGATATGTTTTATATGGTTATAAATTATCTTTCCATTTTGCTCTATAGCGAGAAATTATCATTTTCAGCAAACAAAGATAAACTAACAAAACTTTATAATAAAGGCTATATTCTAAACACTTTAGAAAACTGGGATAAAAATAAAAAACTATATTCTATAATATTGCTTGATCTAGATAAATTCAAACACTATAATGACGCCTATGGACATTTAACAGGAGATTATATTTTATATAAAGCGTCAGATGTTATGAAAAAAACTCTAGATGGTATGAATATAAATTTTGAAAGCATCATGGGTAGATACGGCGGTGAAGAATTTGTAATTTTATTAGATACTACAAATAAAAAAATACTAGAACATATTATGGAAGTAACAAGAAAATCTATAGCCGATTATGACTTTTCAACAAAGGACTATTCATTACGACTCACAATGTCATTGGGTGCCGACATAAAAACAAATGACAGACAAAAACTAAATTCTATTTTAGGAAATGCTGACAGAGCACTTTACAACTCAAAAAAATCTGGCAGAAATAAATCTACAATTAATTAATCTATAAAATTTAAAATAAAAAAGTGGCAATATATTAAATATACTACCACTTTTATTAATCTCTAAAATACTAAACTAACAATATTATTCGGTTCTTTTTGGAGTCACACGAATAAGACCTAAATCGAATGATATCATAAATATACAAGGCAAAAATATCAATGTAAGTAGTGAAGCAAACAATAGACCATAAGCTAATGCCATAACAATAGGAATGATTGTGTCAGCTCGTCCACCAATTCCATAAACAGTAGGAAGCAACCCAAGTATTGTTGTAGCCGATGTCAAAAATACTGGACGTAAACGTAATTTCGCACCGTCTACGATAGCATTAAGCATGGCTTTTTTTGTATTTTCGATACCGTCTTCAATTATCTTATTGATAAGGTCGACCATAATAATACCATTATTTACAACAACCCCCGCAAGTCCAATTATACCAATAAATCCCATAAAACTCATAGGCATACCATGGGCAGCAAATGCTAATAATACACCAATTAATCCAAATGGAATAATACTTAACACTATCAGAGGCTGAACAATTTTATTAAACTGTAATAATAAAACAATATAAATCGCAATAATCGCAATCATGAAACTAAACATTAAGTCTTTAATCGAATCAACAGTTTCTTTAGCCTCTCCACCAAACTCAATATTTATACCAGGATACTCAGAAGGAATGTCTTTAAACTTCTCTTTAACAGACTGCATCACCTGTCTAGAAGTGTTTTCACCTTGAGTAATATCGGCTGTAATTGTAATAGCTCTCTCGCCATTAAAGTGTCTTAATGTCGATACCCCATTGGTTACACTTACACTGGCTAAGTTTTTTAATCTCACAAGCCTATTATCATTATTAGGTATAAGAATATTTTCTAAATAAACAGTATCTAAAGTTGCCTCTTTATTAAACTGAACTCTAAAGTCAAGTTTATTATCAAGCCCCTGTATATACGTAGCAACGGTACCTGTATAAGCCGTTCTAACCTCACGAGCAACTGCTGCAACATTTATACCCAACTCTGCTATTTTCTCATAGTCAAAAGTAACTCGAAGCTCTTCCTTGCCCAATTTATCATCATCATCATAGTTTATAATACCCGGAAGTGATAAAAGATATTCTTGAATCTTACCCTTTACAATTTTAGCACTTTCTGTATTATTTCCAACAATTTTAATATCAACCGCTTTACCCGTTCCACCCATAGGAGTTTTTACACTAACACTTAAAGAAGATAATTTGCTTCTTAAATCGGTAGAATCATCTACCCTTTTGTTTATTTCAAGAGCAATATCATCAGCTGTACGCTTTCTTTCTGTAGAAGGAACTAAATAAATCATAATTCCACCTAAATTACTAAGCTCTTCGGGTGCAATACCAGCGTCAACTTGACTACCTATAAGTGAATATTGTGATAATAACTCATTATCTTTTACAATCTGTCCTATAATATCTTCAAGCTCCGAAAGATAATCTGATGTAACAACAATATCTGTACCCGATCCAGCATCGATATTTACAACAATTGTATCTGAACTATTATCATAAACCAATACAAAATTCTTAAAACTATCTTGTGCTAAGAATATAGAACCTATTAATAAAATTACAAAACCTAAAATTACAAAATATCTAAATTTAAGCAATCTCATTAATATGAATCCAAATGGTTCTTTCATTTTATTAAATAAAATATCTTTATCGAAATCAAGAAAACTTTTCTTCTTTTTCTTTTTTGGTTTATCACCATCTCGCATCTGATTCGGTAAAATAAATATAGCTTGAATAAAACTTGCTATAAGTGCTGCTATAACAACTTTCGGGAATTGATTAATAAACTTACCCATAATACCTTGAATTGTAAGCATCGGAAGGAAAGCTGTGATAGTTGTTAAACTTGAAACAATAATAGGCATTAAAACTTCTTTAACACCCTTCATGGTGGCATCAAGGTCTTTAAAACCCTTTTGTTTATAGTTAAAAATACTTTCGGAGACTACAATACTATTATCTACTATCATTCCAAGTACTGTAATAATGGCAGAAAGTGAGATAATATTAAATGTAATACCAGCTTGTGTCATATAAATTAGACAAGCAAAAACGATAAACATCATACCTAAACTTGTATAGAATGCACTTTTCATATCTAAAAATATAAATAATACTATAAATATAATTATAAACCCTGTTACAAGGTTTGAAGTTACAACACTATTAAGCGATTTAATTGTAAGCGAATTATCTTGCATTATAGATATTTCGATATTATTAGGAACTAAAGATTCATTAGCTTTTAAATAATCATTAACTTCAGCAATTGTTTTAAGAATATCCGAATTCTCTTTTTTTACAATATCTAAAGAATAACCAGATGTGCTATTAACTCGCATCAAAACATCTTTCTCGATAAAACCTTCATTTATCTCAGCGATATCATCGACACGAACACGTTGTCCATTAAAAGTTGAACGAATAATAACATCTTTAACTTCCATCGGTTCTGAAAATTCACCAATGGTAATAACTGTTTGTTCTGTGCCGTCTTTTTTCAAATCTCCACCTGTCGTACGCACATTACGCATATCAACAGCATTAACAACATCATTAAGTGATAAATAATATCCATTAAGTTTATCAGGATCAACAAAGACTTGAATTTCTGGGTCTGTTCTACCCTTTATACGAATTTCAGAAATATTATTAAGTCGCATAAGAGCATTCTCTAAACGCTGACTAAACTCAAAAAGTTCTTGTTCGTCGCCTTGCATGCCCTCTTTAAAGTGAACACCTAAACTATAAACAGACATAAGTTTTGGGTTTACGTCTATAGTTATAATCTCGTCAACATCTGGCGACAAGTCAGGAACATTCTGCATTGAACGGAATATTTCATCTTTAGTTGGTCGTTTATCAGGCAAGTCTTGGTCGAGCTTAACTGTAACAACTCCAGAGTTTTCAACGACTACAGATGTGTACTCATCGATACCTGCTATTTTTTTAATTTCTTCCTCAATAGGAATTATAGCATTTTTCTCAACATCCAAAGGCGATGCTCCGGGATATACAACTTGAATGATTACCATGTCAAAATCGGTAGACGGGAAAGATTCTTGCTGCATATTAAAATAACAATAAGCACCGATAATAATAACACCTATAAATAATATATTTGAAAGCATTCTATTTCGTGCAAATAATAAAATAAGATTATCCATATAATTTATTAAAACTCCTTAACATAGCATATTTTTTAGATAAACAGGATATAACAATACTTCTTTAATTATTCTATAGATAAAATTTCTCTGTAGTCGAATATAGTACTTATTATTAGGTATTGTAAATTTAAATGTTCTGTTTGTGCTTGAACTAATTCAATTCTAGTTTCGATATAGTCATCAAGCTCAAGCCTTCCTTGATTTACTTTTATAAGTTGAGTAGCCATTCTAGATTCTATAGCTTTTATTTGCTCTAACTTACTTGTATATAAAAATTCATAACTTCTAAATCGATTAAGTATAGAACCCATTCTAACATTATAGTCTTTATTTGCTCTGTCATATTCAGCTGTTATAGCATAAAGAGAATTACGAGCATTTTCTAATTGTGCTTTAGTTTCTCTGTTTCCTATTGGGTATGAAAACTTTAACCCAGCAAAATAATCGACATTATCAAGACTGCCAAAAGAATTAAAATAACCTTGATCATTAGTACCACTAATACCAACTTGACCTACCAATTCTAAATTTGGTAAATTATTATTTTTCATAGCACTCAATACATATTCAGCTCTAATTTTTTCATTATGAGCTATTTGACCATAAACACTTTCACTAAATGGAAGCCTCTGAATATTTCTAACATTTGTAGCAACTTCTAAAAAGCTACTCCAAGCATTATAATCTGGTTCAATATTACCTAAAGGAATAAAATAATTTATATTCTCTTTAATATCTTCTAATGTATTAATATATTGATTATATGAATCTTCGTATAAAAATGTCTGTCTTTTAGCATTTTGATATGTATCATTATCTACAAGTCCATTAACTAAACGTCTTCTAGTTTGCTCTTGAAATGTTTTAGCATCCTCTATTATAATTACCATATACTCAACTACTTTTTTATATAATATCCACTCATAATAAAGCTTTTGATAAGTAGTCATAACGCTAATATCATTTAAACGTCGCTGATAATTTGCAATAGACAAAGCATATTCAGCATCTTTAATTGGATATCTATCAAGCATACCGAAAAAATTTCTAAGTAAAGGCTGACTAACCTCTACAACAACACTTGGGTTGAAGACAGATATGTTATTAGCAGAAGCTCCACTAAAAAATGAATTATGAGTTAATGCCACATTCCAACGAGTACCTGTATATGGAATAGCACTACCTAATCCAAGCCCAGCCTGCACTCCATTTGCATTAATTCCATCCACGCCTCCAAAGCTCTCCACGCCACCTACAGCACCAATTTGTGCGGTAAGATCAACATCGCCTATGCTTTTAGCAGACATTAGTGTGTTTTCTGCATTAGTTACTTGCGCTGCATTAATTTTAAGATCAGGAATAGAATTCCTCATTACTTCAACATAAAATTCATATGGCAATATAGCATTTGTGGTTGAGTTAGTAGCATCTTGTGCGTTAAGATAAAAGCAAGTAAAAAATATAGCTACAACAAAAAACAAGATCATTCTTTTGAACATCAATTCTCCTTATCTTCTTAATTAATAATTGAAGATTATAATACTAAAACATTGCTCTATATATAATAGAAATTAATAACATAATTAAATTCTACTTAAAAAGATTATTTAGATTAAACACTATTTATACAAAAAAAACACTACAATTCTTACAAGTAAAACATTTTTTTTTGAAAAATGTAAAATCGATGAAGCACAGCTATTAACTAATGCTATCATTAAAAACAAATTAAAACAACTATTATGTTAATATGTTTTGTGTTAAAAATCATCTTCTCGGCATTAAAGTATTAAATGTTACATTAATTTAGATATTTTTTAATAAAACACTTTACTTTTTTAGCAATTATAGTAATATTAATCATATAGAATCAGGATTGATTGTATTCAAGTATTTTTTACTAGGGATAATAAAAAAGTACTTGTGAAAAAAAATACTTTTAATTTTTGAAGAAAATAATTTAACTTAAACTATTCACGGAGGGTAGTCATGATTATCAACAACAACATTTCGGCGCTTAATGCAAACAGACAACTTGAACTTAACGGTATGAAGATGTCAAAGACAATGGAAAAATTATCAAGTGGAAGACGTATTAACTCTGCTGGAGACGATGCTTCTGGATTTGCTGTATCTGAAAAGATGCGTGCTCAATACAGAGGTCTTCAACAAGCTACAAGAAATGCACAAAATGGTGTTTCTTTCATTCAGACAGCTGAAGGTTATTTAAGTGAGACAACAAATATCATGCAAAGAATGCGTGAGCTTTCTGTTCAAGCTTCTAACGGTATTTACAGCGATAGTGATCGTGCTTTAATACAAGTTGAAGTTGATCAATTAGTTTCTGAGATTGATCGTGTATCTTCTCAGGCTGAATTCAACAAAACAAGTATTCTTACAGGTAGATTCTCTGCTGAAGGTCAAACACCTATGACTTTTCATATCGGTGCTAACATGGATCAGAAAATCAGTGTAAACATTGGCGCTATGAATGCTGGTACATTACAAGTTGGTGGAGCTACTCCATTATCTGTATCTACAGTTGACAGTGCTAACCAAGCTTTAGGTAGAATTGACGAAGGTCTTCAAATCGTTGTAGCTCAGAGAGCTGAATTAGGTGCTACACAGAACCGTATGGAATCAATGATTAAAAGCTTAATGATTGCTTCTGAAAATACTATTGCTAGCGAAAGTGTTATTCGTGACACTGACATGGCATCAGCTATGGTTTCTTTCACTAGTGAACAGATTTTACAACAAGTTGGAGCAGCAATGCTTGCTAATGCCAACATGAAAAATCAATCAGTTATGAGAATATTAGGTTAATAATCGACTTATTACAAATTTTTATAAAAGCCTCCATAGAAATATGGGGGTTTTTTTGTAAAAGTCTAAATTATGCCTTGACATTTTTTTAAAAATAGATTGTCTTATATATTGATATATTCTTTTAAGCTGGAGTTTACATGAAATTTACTAAATTTCTATTTTTATATCTATTAACATTAGCCATAATATCTTGTGCTAGTACAGATGTTAAAGAAGCGTCAAATAAAAATATTGAAAGTCCAAAAGAAGACAAGAAAAAAAATAAGGCTTATGGTAATAATAAAGAAATACAAGCCTATACTCTAAATGGTAAAAACTACTACCTTTTAGGGCTAAAAGATTATGCGGAAAATTTATCAGAAGCTGAAATTAAAAAAGCGATAATAAATACAAGTCTCGTAAAAATTAAAGAAGGCACTATCGAAGGTTCTAAGGGCGTGATAATAGTATACTATGATATACAACTATTTTTAGAAGAAAATAAATCTTATGGTAAAAGTAAAGTAGGAATTTTTGAGCTTTACAATAATTCATGGGTAATGGGATATAATGAAAGTAAAGAAAGTAATACTATACAAATTAAAAATAATGGAAAAATAATAGGGCCTGTAGTTATAACTCGTGGCAGTATCTCGAGAGCATATAATTAAATAAATTTATGAATAATCAAACAATAGAGCTTATCAATAATAGAAAATCTATCAGAGTATTTGAGCAAAAGAGCATTGAACAAGATATCAAAGAGAAAATACTTGATGCAACTTTAAGATCACCAAGTGCAGGCAACATGATGATGTACTCGATTATCGAAGTTGAAGATCAAGACATTAAAAACAAACTTGTTACAACATGTGATAATCAACCATTTATAGCGAAGTCTCCATGGGTTTTAGTCTATATAGCCGATTACTCAAGATGGTTTAATTTTTTTGAAGCTTATAACTGTAAAAATATATCAAAAAATAATGAGCTATTACTTCCTAAAGAAGCTGACTTCATTATGGCAATAAATGATACAATGATAGCAGCACAAACTACTGTCATAGCCGCTGAATCATTCGGAATAGGTTCTTGTTATATTGGTGACATCATAGAAAACTTCGAAATACACAAAGAAATGTTTAATCTCCCTAAATATACATATCCAATAACAATGCTTTGCTTAGGCTACCCTACTGTCGCACAAAAAGAAAGAAAACAAACTATTAGATATGACAAAAAACATATAGTATTCAAAAATAAATATGAAATGCGAACAAAAGAAAATTTTGAAGATATGTATAGTAATGAACATTATAAAAATATACAATATCTAAAAAATGCAGAAAACTTTGCACAACACATGTACATCAAAAAATATATGTCTGACTTTACTGAAGAAATGCGTAGATCTATCAAAGAAGCGTTAAAAGATTGGAAGTAAAAAATAATATAGGTCTATAAGTTTTTTAATACCCATAAACCTATATATTTTAGTCTAATTTAAACCATATTAATATATTATTTAAATTAAAAAGTATATGCTCTAGGTGGTTTAGCTTTTGTTCCAAACTTATAAACAACACCCAAATACATGTCATTATCCACTGTGTAATGCCCACCATTTGCAGCTGCATATGATATAACACCTAGTTGATATCGGTTTTCTAATTCATAATACTGCACATTGTTTTTAAATACAGGGTCATAAGTAAAAGTGTCAGAGAAAATAATTTTAAAATCATCTGTAACATTAAATGTAATTCTTAAGAAAGCTCTATATTTCAGCATAAAAACATCATCTGAGTTAGAATATATATTATTATCATGAACACCAACATGTGTAAGTATGTCAAATTTCCATGCATTAACTACTTCAAAGAATAAAAATCCACTCATAGCATAATAAGGCACTCTGCCTGCAAATGTTTGAATAGAAAAATCGGTATAATATCCAGGTTTGTAACTATGATTATTATTCTCATTCGAACCACCCGGCGTATATTCATTACTATCCATTATACCATGTCTAAACCAAAACCATTCAGCTCCAACAGTAAATTTAGTTCCAGTTCCGCCTGTGTTGTAATAAAAGAAAGCATTAATACTATCACCAAATTCTTTAATTGGAATAGATCCAAATTGAGTGACATATCCCGCAGCTCCAACATTAAAATTCTCATTACTCCAACTAACCTTCGCCATAAGCCCTTTTGATGAATTAGGATCAAGTCCCGGTTCTCCATTAACAACACCAACGCCTAGAAATATTCCTAAAATAGAAAGCTCATACATAAGACCAGTGTCATATCTTGGGATTAACTGTGAGCCATAACCTATTGGTAAATCTCTTGGCCCTGATAAAATTGTAGCTTTGTTACTACTCACTGTATGTTGAAAAAATAATGATGGAAAATATGAATCTTGAGGTATATTTTTTAAGTATGACTCTAAAACACCAATTC
The DNA here is from genome assembly GCA_947038115.1 of uncultured Spirochaetia bacterium. Classification (GTDB taxonomy): domain Bacteria; phylum Spirochaetota; class Brachyspiria; order Brachyspirales; family Brachyspiraceae; genus CAMQVF01. The sequence goes on along the minus strand of CAMQVF010000001.1, from coordinate 227 downwards.
TAATTGTTCCATAAGTCATTATAACTGCGATATTCATTTCGGTAAAGTCAAATAATGGAGGCGACATATCCTCATAAAATCTAGATTTATACGATATCGGCTCATAAACTCGACCTTTAAAATTAGCCTCTATATCTGCATATTTATATTCTTTTATATAATGAAGCCTAGCGTCAAGAATAACACCTAAAGTATCTTCATTACCCGTCTGCTCAATTAAGTCGCTC